>NZ_JAYUPK010000060.1:0-8081 GCF_043760115.1 Flavobacterium sp. | reverse complement strand
TGCATTACATTAAATTGTTACCTGGTGACAAAGTAAAACTAGAAATGAGTCCTTACGATTTATCTAAAGCAAGAATTACCTATAGATATTAAAGATATTTTAAAATGAAAGTAAGAACATCAGTTAAAAAAAGAAGCGCAGAGTGTAAAATTGTGCGTAGAAAAGGTAGATTATACGTTATTAATAAAAAGAATCCTAGATTTAAACAAAGACAAGGATAGTTATGGCAAGAATCGCAGGAGTAGATATTCCTAAAAACAAAAGAGGTGTTATAGCACTAACCTACATCTTCGGAGTAGGAAAAAGTAGAGCAATTGAGGTTTTGCAAAAAGCTCAAGTTAGCCAAGATAAAAAAGTTCAAGATTGGAACGATGATGAAATCGGAGCAATCCGTGAAGCAGTTTCGTATTACAAAATTGAAGGTGAATTACGTTCAGAAACTTCATTAAACATTAAACGTTTAATGGATATCGGTTGTTACAGAGGAATTCGTCACAGATCTGGTCTTCCATTAAGAGGACAAAGAACTAAAAACAATTCTAGAACAAGAAAAGGTAAAAGAAAAACTGTTGCTAATAAGAAAAAAGCAACTAAATAGTAAGTAATATGGCTAAAGCAAGTACAAAAAAACGTAAAGTTATAATTGAATCTTCTGGTGAAGCTCATATTAGTGCAACCTTCAATAACATTATCATTTCTTTAACTAATAAGAAAGGTGAAGTTATATCTTGGTCTTCTGCTGGTAAAATGGGTTTTAGAGGTTCTAAAAAGAACACTCCTTATGCAGCTCAAATGGCCGCTGAAGATTGTGGAAAAGTAGCATTAGAAGCTGGACTTAAAAAAGTTAAAGTTTATGTAAAAGGACCAGGAAACGGACGTGAGTCTGCTATTCGTTCTCTTCATAACACAGGAATTGAGGTAACAGAAATTATTGACGTTACTCCAATGCCACATAACGGATGTCGTCCTCCAAAAAGACGTAGAGTATAATTTTATATTGAATTTATTCTGTTCGCCGTGGCGAATAAAAATCTCAGTATCAAATATAATTAAGTATAACAAAGATAGATTTAAGATTATCGAAGGATTTAGACCTGAATTCATAATCTCTATCTAAAAACAATTTAAAATGGCAAGATATACTGGTCCAAGTACAAGAATAGCTAGAAAATTTGGTGAAGCTATTTTCGGAGAAGATAAAGCTTTCGAAAAAAGAAATTACCCACCAGGACAACATGGAATGTCCAAAAAAAGAGGTAAAAAATCAGAATACGCAGTACAATTAATGGAAAAGCAAAAAGCTAAGTACACGTACGGTATTCTTGAAAAACAATTTAGAAACTTATTTGAAAAAGCAGCAGCATCTAAAGGTGTAACAGGAGAAATCCTATTACAATTATGCGAAGCAAGATTAGATAATGTTGTTTATAGAATGGGAATTGCTTCTTCTAGAAGAGCTGCAAGACAAATTGTTTCTCACCGTCACGTTACTGTAAATGGTGAATTAGTAAACATCCCATCATACCACTTAAAACCTGGAGATAAAGTAGCGGTTCGTGAAAAATCTAAATCTTTAGAAGCTATCAATAGTTCTCTATCTAATTCAAGTCATGTATATGAGTGGATTACTTGGAATAATGATACTAAAGAAGGTACTTTCGTTTCTGTTCCAGCTAGATTACAAATCACTGAGAATATCAAAGAACAATTAATCGTAGAGTTGTACAACAAATAATAATTGACACCAGTCTAAAATTATGGCAATATTTAATTTTCAGAAACCCGATAAGGTTATAATGATCGATTCAACTGATTTTGAAGGAAAGTTTGAATTCAGACCTTTAGAACCAGGATACGGATTAACAGTTGGTAACGCGCTAAGAAGAGTTTTACTATCTGCTTTAGAAGGTTACGCAATTACATCTATAAGAATAGAAGGTGTTGAGCACGAGTTTTCAACTATTCCAGGAGTTGTTGAAGATGTAACAGAAATCATTTTAAGTCTTAAACAAGTACGTTTCAAACGTCAAATTGAAGATATCGATAATGAATCAGTTACAATTTCATTAACAGGTAAAGAACAAATTACTGCTGGCGATTTCCAAAAATTTATTTCTGGATTCCAAGTATTAAATCCTGAATTGGTAATCTGTAATCTAGATCCTAAAGTTAATTTCAACATGGAATTAACAATAGAAAAAGGTAGAGGATACGTTCCTGCAGAAGAAAACAAAAAACAAAACGCAGCAATCGGTACTATTTTTACAGATTCTATTTTTACGCCAGTTAAAAACGTAAAATATACAATCGAAAACTTCCGTGTAGAGCAAAAAACAGATTACGAAAAATTAGTTTTTGAAATAAAAACTGATGGATCAATCAATCCAAAAGATGCACTTACAGAAGCAGCAAAAGTATTAATTCACCACTTTATGTTATTCTCAGATGAGAGAATAACTCTAGAAGCTGACGAAATTGCTCAAACAGATTCTTATGATGAAGAATCGTTACACATGAGACAATTGCTTAAAACTAAGCTTGTTGATATGGATTTATCTGTAAGAGCATTAAATTGTTTAAAAGCTGCAGAAGTAGATACATTAGGAGACCTTGTCTCTTTTAACAAACACGACTTAATGAAGTTCCGTAACTTCGGTAAAAAATCTTTAACAGAACTAGACGAACTAGTAGCTATTAAAAATTTAACCTTCGGAATGGATTTGTCAAAATATAAATTAGATAAAGACTAGTCTTTATCAAGTTAAATAGCATTTAAAATGAGACACGGAAAAAAATTCAATCACTTAAGCAGACAGACAGGACATAGAAAACTAATGCTGGCAAATATGGCATGTTCTTTAATAGAGCACAAACGTATTAACACAACTGTTGCTAAAGCTAAAGCACTTAAACAATTTGTTGAGCCGCTTATAACAAAATCAAAAGAAGATACTACTCACAACCGTCGTATAGTATTCGCTTACCTTCGTAACAAATATGGTGTAACAGAACTTTTTAGAGAAGTTGCAGCTAAAGTTGGTGATCGTCCAGGTGGATATACTCGTATTATCAAAGTTGGAAACCGTTTAGGTGATAACGCAGATATGGCAATGATAGAGTTAGTAGATTTCAATGAAATTTACAATGGTGGTAAAAAAGAAGAGAAAAAAGCTAAAAGCCGTCGTGGTTCTAAAGCTAAAAAGGAAACTACAGAAGCTAAAGCAACTGAAACTCCAGAAACTTCTGCTCCAGAAACTACCGATTCAGCAGAATAATGAAATCAATTTCATAAATATAAAGGATAAACTTTCGAGTTTATCCTTTTTTTTTGGTAGCAAATCGCTTGGGCTTTATCAATAATCCATATTCCTGCTATCCATTTCAATCTTCTTGTTAAAAAAAACAAGAAGGATTTTCATTCCTATCAGGGCTAAAAGACAAACCAATAGAATGTTTATAAACTTTTACAAATCAAAATTGTAATTTAATTACAAAATCCTAAATTTGCAAAACACAACTAACTACAATGAACTACACAACAAGACCACAAGCCATTTTACTTCTAGCAGACGGAACCATTTTCTACGGAAAATCAATCGGAATATCTGGAACAACCTTTGGAGAAGTTTGCTTCAACACCGGAATGACAGGTTACCAAGAAATATTTACAGATCCATCCTATTTCGCACAAATAATGGTAGCAACCAATCCGCACATAGGAAATTATGGAGTAAATAACGAAGAAGTAGAATCAGATAAAATAATGATTTCTGGCTTAGTTTGTAAAAATTTTAGTTTCAACCATTCAAGACCAGATTCTCAAAGTAATCTTTATGACTATTTTGAAAAGCAAAATCTAATTTGCATTTCAGATGTAGACACAAGAGCATTAGTAAGTTACATTCGTGATAACGGAGCGCAAAATTCAGTAATTTCAACCGATGGAACATCAATTGAAGAACTTAAGAAACAACTTTCTCAAGTTCCAAATATGAAAGGATTAGAATTAGCGTCCAAAGTCTCAACTACAACACCTTATTTTTTCGGAAACGAAAATGCAACTTATAAAATTTCTGCACTAGATTTAGGAATAAAAAAAAATATTCTAAGAAATTTAGCCAAAAGAGATTGTTACATAAAAATCTTTCCATACAACACCAATTTTGAAGAATTAAAATCGTTCAACCCAGATGGATATTTTCTATCAAATGGTCCAGGCGATCCAGATCCACTTATAGAAGTACAAGGTGTAACTAGAGAAATTTTAAACACCAATAAACCAGTATTCGGAATTTGTCTTGGTCATCAAATAATCGCTTTGGCAAATGGAGTTTCAACTTACAAAATGTTCAATGGTCACCGTGGAATCAATCATCCAGTAATGAATATTGCTACAGGAAAAGGTGAAATAACATCTCAAAATCACGGTTTTGCAGTAAATAGAGAAGAATTAGATAATCATCAAGATTTAGAAATTACCCATTATCACATCAATGACAATACAGTTGCAGGAATGAAAATGAAATCTAAAAACTGTTTTTCGGTTCAATATCATCCAGAAGCTTCTCCTGGACCACACGATTCTAGTTATTTATTTGATCAATTTATTGAAAACATAAAAAATTCTAAACTACTTCAAGAAGTTTAAAATTCTTTGCTAATCAACATTTGAATATTTTTCATAAAGATTATCAAATTCAACATTGCGCTTTAAAAAATCACTATTAGTAAAATACCATTTTTCTAACAGTGATTTTTTATTCAATTGAACTTTGTATAAGTTATCGTAAAAATTATTTTTAGCTTCATTAAATTTTCTCACTTCTACATTATATTGTTCTACAGAAACCACATCATTTTTTTCAACAAATTCTAATTTTACTTTTTGAAATGCAGCGTCAACTTTTACATATTCTTCGTAATAAGCAATAACAGCTTCTTTTTGTTTTAAAATAAAAGTAATCAGTTCTTTATTAATATCATTTAATGAAGTGTCTTTAAAATCGTCTTTCATTTGTTCAGTTTTGGTAAAAGACTCTTCGCCAACACTTGTTATAAAGTTCATGCATTCTGTAACTTTTGTAATATCTTTACCTTTTAATAAATCCATTAATTTTACATCAAGAATGTTTAATTTATAAAAAATTAAATTTTGATAAGCATCATATTCAAACACATTAGTTCTGTCAAATGCTCTAATTAAAATATTATATTTTAATCCAAAATCTTTTTTTGTACTTTCATACGCTAAAATTTCAGCATAATATTTAGAAATTTCAGATTCTTTGTAAGCAAAGTTTTTAAAAATTTCTGAATAATCTAAACTGCTTTGAACACCATAATCATTAAGTTTTAAAGATTTATTTTTTAATAATGTTATGGTTTTAGAATTCAATCTCATAAAAGAATTTCTCAAATCTAAATCTCCAAAAACGCCTCTATCATTTCTTAATAAAGTTTCATTTATATCTTCAAGTTTAACATAAATTCTCTCCAATGTACTTTCAATTCGTTCTTGTGGACTTGCGTCAATAATTGAAATTGAATATTCCATTAAAGATTCTTTAACGAACAATTCATTTTTTCCAAAATCCATTATATAAGCTTTCGCATTTCTATAATTTTGAGCATTAGAATATCCAAAACAAAGTATAAAAAACGATAAAATTAATTTTCTAAAAGAAAATCTAAAATTTGTTGATTCTAAAAAGTTAAAATGCTTCATAGTACACAGTTATAAAGTTTAAAAATACAAAATCTCAATCAATAACATCGATTAAAGTCATTTAAAATCGATAAAATACATTTTTTGTAAAATACTAAGCATATTTACTTACGAATTTTAAATATTCAAAATTTAAATATTTTAATAAAATTAGCATAAAAAATAATACTAAAACGTTTGAGTTAATAAAAATAAATAAAATTGTGAAATTGATAAAAAAAGATAGAATATATTTGTAATAAATCTTAAAATCGTAAATTCATATGAGTATTATTATCAAAATTCACGCTAGACAAATTCTTGACTCAAGAGGAAATCCAACAATAGAAGTAGATGTTGTAACAGAAAATGGCGTTCTTGGTCGTGCTGCAGTTCCATCTGGAGCTTCAACTGGAGAACACGAAGCGGTTGAACTTCGCGATGGTGGAAAACAATATATGGGAAAAGGAGTTTTAAAAGCGGTTGAAAATGTGAATAGTACTATTGCCAATGAATTAGTAGGAACTTCTGTTTTTGAGCAAAATCTTATAGATAAAACTATGATTGAACTGGACGGAACTCCAAATAAATCTAAACTTGGTGCCAATGCAATTTTAGGAGTTTCACTTGCCGTTGCAAAAGCTGCCGCAAATGAATTAGGAATGCCATTATACAGATATGTTGGTGGCGTTTCTGCCAATACTTTACCAGTTCCAATGATGAATATCATTAATGGTGGATCACATTCTGATGCGCCAATTGCATTTCAAGAATTTATGATTATGCCAGTAAAAGCAACTTCTTTTACACACGCAATGCAAATGGGAACTGAAATTTTTCACAATCTGAAAAAAGTATTACACGATAGAGGTTTGTCAACAGCAGTTGGAGATGAAGGTGGATTTGCTCCAAATCTTGCTGGTGGAACAGAAGACGCATTAGATACAATTAAAAAAGCAGTAGAAAACGCAGGATATAAATTTGGAGACGAAATTATGTTAGCGCTAGATTGCGCAGCATCAGAGTTTTATGTAAACGGAAATTACGATTACCAAAAATTTGAAGGCGAAACAGGAAAAATTAGAACTTCAAGAGAACAAGCAGAATATTTAGCATCACTTGCAGCAAATTATCCAATCATTTCTATTGAAGACGGAATGTATGAAGACGATTGGGAAGGATGGAAATATTTAACAGAATTAATAGGAAACAAAACGCAACTTGTTGGAGATGACTTGTTTGTAACCAATGTAGAACGTTTGTCACGTGGAATTAAAGAAGGAATTGCCAATTCTATTTTGGTAAAAGTAAACCAAATTGGTACTTTAACAGAAACAATAGCAGCTGTAAATATGGCTAAAAATGCAGGTTACACCTCTGTAATGTCACATCGATCTGGCGAAACAGAAGACAACACCATTGCCGATTTAGCCGTTGCATTAAACTGCGGACAAATAAAAACTGGTTCTGCTTCAAGAAGTGATAGAATGGCAAAGTATAACCAACTTTTACGCATAGAAGAAGAACTTGGCGAAACGGCATATTTTCCTGGCGTAAATGCTTTTAACATAAAATAGTTTTTATTTTATTGTCATTCTTGACAAATTAAAATTTTTAAATTTCTAACCTCAAATGTTTAAAATCATTTGAGGTTTTTTTATTTTCTAGAAGCCAATCCAGCCATACATTTCAAGCAATCAGTCACAATGCTTTTTTTCTTTGCAATTGCAAGAGCTTCCTTTGGTCGCTTTACAATTAAAAGAAAAAATAGCATTCTTCCTTCTTGGCTTTCCATTGCTGTCTGGGCTAAAAAAAATCGTGATTCAATCAAATTCTTACCCAAAATTCAAAAATACTTATCAAACAATTTTTTTATTACTATTTTTGTTAATACTATTTTTATTGTTAAATTTGAAAAATCACAAAATAGCATTTAATTATTATTTAAAAGCATAATCGAGTTCAGACATAAATCCAAACCAAGGTGCTTTGGGCAAATGGTATAATAATTTTGAACTGTATTTTGAAAAAATATTAATCCAAAAAAGCAATAAAATACTGGAATTTAGCCATAGTAAATATTAAAAGTATAAATAATAAATTCGGAATTCAAAATTCGTATCACCAATTGCACAACTAAATTTTAAATAAATAATTTACAGAAGCAATAGATTACAACAATAAATCAATACAAAGGAAACAGAATCTGGTTTTCAAGACCAAAAAGTAATTTATAAAAATTAGTATCAACAAGCCCAAAGCAAGTTTCTTGCTTTGGGCATAATAATTCTATTATGAAAAAATTTATTTGTCTTTTTGTTGTAACTATTTTTGTTTTTAGTTGTAGCAATGACGATTGTGATATTCAAAATACCGA
>NZ_JAYUPK010000059.1:0-24149 GCF_043760115.1 Flavobacterium sp. | reverse complement strand
ATGATACGTTTGTATGCAAATATTTTTGCAGGACACATTGTACTTATGAGTTTAATTGCACTAATGTTTATATTTAAAAGTTGGTTAGGAAGCAGTTTGTCATTTATGTTATCGTTTGCGATTTCATCAATAGAAATTTTAGTTGCCTTATTACAAGCATATATTTTTACAATGTTAGCCGCATTATTCTTTGGTTCTGCTGTAGAAGAGCATCATCATGAAGAAGCACATTAGATTTTAGATTGCAGATTTTTGGTTTAAGATTTTTGATGTAAAATATTAAAAGGTGTGAAATCAAATAAAAAAAGAATTTTTAATTTTAATACATATATTATGGACATCCCAAGAATCGTTGGAGCAGGATTAGTTGTTATTGGAGCAGGAATTGGTATCGGTAGAATCGGTGGTTCTGCAATGGATGCAATTGCACGTCAACCAGAAGCATCTGGAAAAATCCAAACAGCTATGCTTATTGCAGCAGCACTTATTGAAGGAATTGGTTTCGCAGCTTTATTTGCTGTAGCAGAAAACTAGAAAAAAATTCAAAAGCTATAACGGTTGGTTGTAGCTTTTGTTTCTATTTTAAAATTAAATTACAATACACAATACAACTTTAATTATACATTATATAGTATGGATAAATTAATAAATGATTTCTCATTCGGTTTGTTCTTTTGGGCATTAATTATTTTCGTAGGACTAGTTCTTTTATTGAAAAAATTTGCTTGGAAACCAATTCTAGATGCAGTAAATACAAGAGAAGAAGGTATTAGAAATGCATTATTATCAGCAGAAAATGCTAAAAAAGAAATGCAAAATTTAAAATCTGATAACGAAAAATTATTGGCAGATGCAAGAGCAGAACGCGAATCGATGTTAAAAGAAGCAAGAGAAATTAAAGAAAAAATGATTCTTGATGCTAAAACTGAAGCTCAAGTTCAAGGAGAAAAAATGATTTCTCAAGCAAAAGCAGCAATAACAGCAGAAAAAAATGCAGCAATGGCAGAATTGAAAAATCAAGTTTCATCATTGTCATTAGAAATTGCAGAAAAAGTATTAAGAGACGAATTATCTAACAAAGATTCTCAAGCTAAATTAGTAGAGAAAATGTTGGGTGACGCTAAATTAAACTAATCAATATGTCAAGAGCAGCGATTAGATATGCCAAAGCAATATTAGATTATGCTACTGATGCCAATAAAGCAACAGAAGTAAATGCTGATATGAAATCAATTGTAGTTGCAATTGAAGAAAGCACAGAATTAAAAGATTTTTTATCAAATCCAATTGTAAAACAAGAAGTAAAAAAAGCAGCTTTGTCTCAAATTTTTACAGAAGTTCAACCTCAAACTAATAAATTATTCGATTTATTGCTTGAAAACAAACGATTTGAAATTTTACATTCTATTGCTTCAGAATACAATTCGTTATTTGACGAAAAGAATGGAGTACAAGTTGCAACAGTTACAACAGCATTTGCAATTACACCAGAATTAGAACAACAAGTGTTGGCTAAAATTGCTACTTTTTCTAATAAAAAAATTACGATAAAAAATATAGTAAATCCTGATATTATTGGTGGATTTATTTTAAGAATAGGAGATATGCAATACAACGCCTCTGTTTCTAGTAAGTTACAAGAATTGAAACGTGAATTTGCAAATTAATTAGTATGAAAAAAATAATTACAATTTTAGTTTTACTTATTTCTTTTTTTAGTTTTTCTCAGAAAATTAAATTAAAAAAAGAGGAAGTATTTGTTGATGATGTGGTTTGGTTAAAATATGAAAAGTCTAATGGTTTTGATTTATCATTAATTAATTTATCTGGCGAAGAAATCATTTTTTTAAAATTTGTAAAACAAGGAAGTGACAATATGATTTTTAGTAGAGATGGCAAACCAAATTATTTTGAAATTTCTTTTTTAGGGTTAAATAAAAAAATTGAAATTAGAAATTTTGATAAAGAAATTATTACCATTATTTACAAAGCAAAAGTAATTAAAGAAGACGGAACTTTTGATGAAGAAAAAGTAAATCGTTTAGTTGAAAAATATGGAACTCCATATTCTGATGAATCAAATAAAACAACAAACAATACGAATACAATAATTATTAAAGAAGAGCCAAGAAGATCTGGTATCAATATAAATTTAGGTAGATAATAATAAAATATTATGGCAGAAATTAAACCAGCTGAAATATCAGCAATATTAAAACAACAATTATCAGGTTTTGAATCTGGTGCATCATTAGAAGAAGTTGGTACTGTACTACAAGTTGGTGATGGTATCGCTCGTGTTTATGGATTATCAAATGCACAATATGGTGAGTTAGTTCAGTTTGATAACGGACTAGAAGCTATTGTATTAAACCTTGAAGAAGACAATGTTGGTGTGGTACTTTTAGGACCATCAACAGGAATTAGAGAAGGTTCTACAGTAAAACGTACACAACGTATTGCTTCTTTAAAAGTTGGTGAGCAAATTGTAGGTCGTGTTGTAAATACATTAGGTGAACCAATCGATGGTAAAGGACCAATTGGTGGTGAACTTTTTGAAATGCCACTAGAAAGAAAAGCACCAGGAGTTATATTTCGTCAACCAGTAACAGAACCATTGCAAACAGGAATTAAATCTATCGATGCAATGATTCCGGTTGGAAGAGGACAACGTGAGTTGGTTATTGGTGACCGTCAAACAGGTAAAACTACCGTTTGTATTGACACCATTTTAAATCAAAAAGAATTTTACGATGCTGGACAACCAGTATTTTGTATATATGTTGCCATTGGACAAAAAGCTTCAACAGTTGCTTTAATTGCCAAAACATTAGAAGAAAAAGGCGCAATGGCTTACACAACTATTGTTGCTGCTAACGCTTCAGATCCAGCACCAATGCAAGTTTATGCACCAATGGCTGGAGCTGCAATTGGAGAATATTTTAGAGATTCTGGTCGTCCTGCATTAATTATTTATGACGATTTATCTAAACAAGCTGTTGCTTACCGTGAAGTTTCTCTTTTATTAAGAAGACCACCAGGACGTGAAGCTTATCCTGGAGACGTTTTTTACTTACACTCTCGTTTATTAGAAAGAGCATGTAAAGTAATTGCCGATGATGATATTGCTAAAAACATGAATGATTTACCAGACAACTTGAAAGGTATAGTAAAAGGTGGTGGTTCTTTAACTGCTTTACCAATTATTGAAACTCAAGCTGGAGACGTTTCTGCCTATATTCCAACAAACGTAATTTCTATTACTGATGGACAGATTTTCCTTGATGGAGATTTGTTTAACTCTGGAGTTCGTCCTGCAATTAACGTAGGTATTTCGGTATCTCGTGTTGGAGGAAATGCTCAAATTAAGTCAATGAAAAAGGTTGCTGGAACATTAAAATTAGACCAAGCACAATTCCGTGAATTGGAAGCATTTGCTAAATTTGGATCCGATTTAGATGCAGTAACTTTAAACGTAATCGAAAAAGGTAGAAGAAATGTTGAAATTTTGAAACAAGCAGTAAATGATCCATATACTGTTGAAGATCAAGTTGCAATTATTTACGCTGGTTCTAAAAATTTATTGAGAAGCATTCCTGTAAATAAAGTAAAAGAATTTGAAAGAGATTATATTGACTTCTTAAACAACAAACACAGAGATACCTTAAATGCACTAAAAGCAGGTAAATTCACAGATGAAATTACAGATGTTTTAGAAAAAGTAGCAAAAGAATTATCGGCGAAATATTAATTAAAAGTATATTGTATAATTGTATACTGTATAATGTAATAACACATATACAGTATACATTATACAAATTTTTACAATATACAATTTAAAAAAAATGGCAAACTTAAAGGAAATACGTAATAGAATTACTTCTGTTTCATCAACGATGCAAATTACATCAGCGATGAAAATGGTTTCTGCAGCAAAGTTGAAAAAAGCACAAGATGCAATTACAGCTATGCGACCTTATGCCGAAAAATTAACAGAATTATTACAAAATCTTTCAGCAACTCTTGAAGGAGAAATTGGTGGCGATTTTACAAAACAACGCGAAATTAAAAAAGTATTAGTTGTAGCAATAACTTCTAACAGAGGTTTGTGTGGCGCATTTAATACCAATGTAATTAAGCAAGCTAAAATTTTAGTAGAATCTTATCCAGGAAAACAAGTAGATATTTTTGCTATTGGTAAAAAAGGAAACGATATTTTAACCAAAACCTGTTTGGTAATTGACAATAAAAGCGCTGTTTATGACGATTTAACATTTGATAATGTTTCTGAAATTGCTCAAACATTAACAGAAAAATTTATTTCTGGTGATTACGATAAAATAGAAATTGTTTACAATCAGTTTAAAAATGCTGCAACACAATTAGTTCAAGTAGAACAATTTTTACCTTTAGCACCAATAAAATCTGATAAACCAGCGATGACAGGCGATTATATTTTTGAACCTTCAAAAGAAGAAATCGTTTTAACATTGATACCTAAATCTTTAAAAACACAATTATATAAATCAATTCGCGATTCATTTGCATCAGAACATGGCGCACGTATGACTGCAATGCACAAAGCAACAGACAACGCAACCGATTTAAGAAACCAATTAAAATTAACTTACAACAAAGCACGCCAAGCTGCAATTACTAATGAAATCCTAGAGATTGTTGGTGGAGCTGAGGCATTGAAAGGGTAAGGAAAATTTTAATTTTTAATTTATATAAAGCCAATTTTGTTTAAAAACGAAATTGGATTTTTCATTTAACAAAATTATAGTATTATAAATTACATTCAATTCATTAAATTTGTTTTTTAAAACTATATTAAATGGCAGTAGTTACAAAATTATCCGATTTAGATTTAACCAAAACTTATAGTTATGCCGACTATTTGCTTTGGCAATTTCAAGAACGTGTAGAATTGATAAAAGGTAAAATTTTTGAAATGAGTCCTGCGCCATCAAGAAAGCATCAAGAAGTTTCAGGGATTTTATATCGATATTTAGATCGCTATTTCGAATTAAAATCTTGCGGATTATATTTTGCACCATTTGACGTTAGATTGATAAATTATAAAAAAAGTACTGAGGATAATAAAGTTTTTTCTGTAGTTCAACCAGATTTATGCGTAGTTTGCGATGAAGAAAAACTTGACGACAGAGGTTGTATTGGTGCACCAGATTTAGTAATTGAAATTTTATCTCCAGGCAATTCTAAAAAAGAAATGGGAATTAAATTCGATTTATATGAAGAAAATGGCGTTAAAGAATATTGGATTGTAGAACCAGCAGAAAACTCAATATTTATTTACACTTTAAAAGATGGAAAGTACAGCGGATTAAAACCTTGCATAGAAGGACAGAAAATCACTAGTCCACTTTTTCCTGAATTGGATTTTGAAATTGAAAAGATATTTCAATAAATTAATATTCAAATCATAATTAAGAGTCAGCATTAGTCGACTCTTTTTTGTTATTTTTATAAATTTAAAATCCCAACAATGAAAACCATAGAATTATCCAAAATCCAAGAAATGCTTTTACAAATAGAAATTATAAAATTTCTATATCCAAATATGACTATTGAAAAATATGAATCATTTCTTCAAGATATGATTCCAAAAAACTACAAACAAGTTGCCATTTTTGAAAACGAAACGTGTGTAGGATTAACAGGATTTTGGTTTGGTACAAAATTATGGACTGGTAAATATATAGAAATTGACAATTTTATAGTACATCCAGACCACAGAAAAAAAGGAATTGGAAAATTATTAACCCAATTTATAGACGAAAAAGCTAAAGAATTAAAATGCACTTGTGTAGTTCTAGACGCATTTACCGGAAACTTTAAAGCACATCGTTTTTATTACAATCAAGGTTATGCACCAAGAGGTTTTCACTTTATTAAAACTATTGATGAGAATGGGTTTTCTTGAATTACTTATAAATTAAATTCAACAAAAAAATATTTTACTAAATTGGTAACTTTTTAACACTATATTCGTATAACTCAAGTAATACATTTTTTAATAGATAATTTTAACCAATACTAATGGCAAAAGAAAATTTCAATTGGAAAAGTCTTTTCATCAATACAGATGAAGAAACACCAACTAAAAACGAAAGTTTTTCAGTATCTAAAACTACAGAAACTAATAAATTTCCTGAAAGTCCAACCACTTTTCAACCTACACATAGCGCAACCAATAATCCATTTTTAAATGAAATTTTTGGCGTTTATGAAAAAGGTTTCGAATCATTAAATCAAACAGGTTTCGATTTTTTTGAAATGTATAAATCTGTAATCTCTGTTGGAGCAACCAATCCTCAGAGTTATCAGATGGCGTTTACAATGGGAAAAACAATCAATCCACAACTTTCAAAATCCTTTCTATTAGAAAAAAGTAAATATTATACTGATGAAATTGAAAAAGTGTACACTAAATATAACGAAACTGGAACTTCAAGAAAAAAAGATTTAGATAACGCTATTTCATCTGAAAAAAGTAATTTAACAAAAACAATTTTTGACATTGAATCTAAAATTGCGCAGCTTCAAAATGATTTACAAAACGCAAAATCAAATTTAGAAAAGGTTGATTTTAAAAATAAAGAACAATTTAGCGAAATTATTTTAAAAATAGAAGCTAATGATTTGGCTAAAAAGAAAATATTAGAATCAATAAATACAGTAGTAACAGGAATCAATCAATACTTATAAAATCAATGGATAAATTTGCACAAGAAAAAACTACTCTTTTAGAATTACCAATTCTTAAACATTTTGACGAATCTAAAGGCGAAATTGCCTTAAGTTCAAACACATTAAAAAAAGGCGAAAAATCTATCTTTTGGATTCTCGCTCTCGGACTTTTAGGTGTTGGAAGTTATTTAACTTGGACGTACATTATTCCTCCTTTATTTACAATGCTTGGACAAGCCATTGCACTATCTGCAACCGGAGTTTTCCTAATATTTTTAGTGATGATGTTTCCAGTAATAATGAAAGGATTACGTTTTATGACTAAAAATTTGCACAAAGCATTAATTCAAAGCAATCCTTTTAATGAATTGGAAGAACAAAAACAGAAAATGGTAAAAAATCGTGAAGTTTTTAAAAACACAAAAGCAAAGCTTAAAGGTTTAAAAAACGAAATGGAAATTGAAGCCACAAAATCTGAAAAAGAAGCCAAATCATTCCAAGAAGAAGTGTTGAGTTTGCAACGCCAATCAGAAAAATTGAAAACTGCAATGGACGAAATGGTTAGAATTAATGGTGCTGCTGCAAAAGATACCGATGAATATGTTGCCTTACAAAGTGAATTGGCGAGAAAGCTTTCCGATTCGCAACGAATTTCTAATCAATACGAACAAAGTAAAAGTTTTATTCAAAAATATGGTGTTAGAGCAAATGTTCTTGGTAAAATGGACAGAAAACTAACTCTTGCAGGAACAGCAATAGATATAAAAATTGCCGATTTTGACGCCACAGTTGTGATGTTAAAAAAGGAATTTGAATTTGCCAAAAATGCCAAAGAAGCAACAGAAAGCGCGAAAAGTGCAATGATGTTTACCAAAGATTGGGAATTAGAATATGCACTAGAAGTGGTAACATCAACAATTGCTTTAGACATTGCTAGAACATCAGAAAATCTTATTGATATTGATGCTTTAACCTCTAAATATTCTGTAGATAACGACGAACTGTATTCAAGATTAGATTCGTTGGCTGACAAAATTAAAACTGGCGATAATACCATTCCAGATTCTACAAAATATACAAGTCCAAATTATAAAATCACTAAAGACGATAAGTTGAATAGTGGAGGATTTGGAGACATTTTTTAACTAAAACAACAAAACAATTTAACTTTTAAATACAAATGGGAAAAATTTTACGAACAACTAAATTAACCACTTTTTCTGAACTTTTAATAGTTCTTGGTGGCGTTGGAGCAATATTAACTGCAGTTTATTTTATTTCACCAGGTTTAAAAACAGCAGTTTCTAAACAATTAAACGGAATAGAATTAAATACGAGCGATGTTAATAATGTAACTAACGCAGCAAAAATTGCCATTCCTTCTAAAGAAATTTCTTCTGAAGTTGCTGAAAAACCTGTTTTAAGAATCGCAGGTTACGCTTGGAATGCTGAATCTGGAATTATCGTTGCTAATGGTGGACCAAAAACAACCAAAGGTTCTTTGATGGAAAAAAACGGTGTAAATCTAGAAATCATTCGTCAAGATTGGCTTTCTGAACTACGCAATATGCAAATGAAATTCATTGAAGAATTTGATAGCGGAACCGCTTTTCCAAATTCTGATAAAAGCGCTGCAGCGGTTATGATTATGGGTGATGGAGCACCATTTTATATTAGTTCTGTTCAAAAATCATTAGACGAAAAATATGGAAAAGACAAATACCATTTACAAGTTTTTGGTGCTATCGGAATGAGTTATGGTGAAGATAAATTAATTGGACCACCAAGTTGGAAATCCAATCCTAAATCTATGAAAGGTGCTGTAATTTCTGCCGTTTTGGGCGATGGTGACTGGGTAACAACAGTAAATTATTGTTTTGCAAACGGATTAAAAGTAAATCCAGATCCAACAACTTATGATGCAGATGCAGTAAATATTTATCCATCAGAAAATGATGATTATATGAAATCGGCTGAAGAATTAATAAAATCACAAACGGCTGGTTTCACTGTTTCTTTAAAAGAAGTATCAAACGGAAAATTAACTGGAAAATCGGTTAACAGAAAAATTGATGGTTGCGCTACTTGGACGCCAGGAGACAAAACAGTTTTTGATAAATTGAACGGATTTGTAGACATTGTTTCTACTAAAGAATTCAACAACCAAATGCCTTGCGTAATTATTGGTGTAAAAGAATGGGCTGCAAAAAATCCAGAAGTATTTTCTAATGTGTTCAAATCGACTTTGATGGCTTCTAATCAAATGAAAAATCACGAAGATTGGAAAGTTAGAGCATCAGAAGCTGTTGCTGATACTTACAAAATTGAAACGCCAGAATATTGGTACAAAATGTTTAAAGGTCAACAAGGAACTAAAAATGGTTTGACTTACAATATGGGCGGATCTAAAGTTTTTAATTATGCCGATGCAATGCAATATTTCGGATTGTCTGATGGTGTTAATAGATACAAAGCGGTTTACAATCAAGTTGGAACGTATTTGACAGAATTAAATCCGTTTGGTTTTAACGAAAATGTTGGCAAAGTTTCTTCTTATGATGATGCAGTAAATTTATTTTATTTAAAAAACATTAACGATATCGAATCTTCTGCAGCGGATAAATCAGATTATTCGGCCAAAGCTACCGAAGTTATGGCTTCTGGCGAATGGCAAATTAATTTCAATTCTGGAAGCGCTCAAGTAATGAATAATTCATCTAAAGATTTAGAAAAAATTTACAACTTGTTAATTCAGGCAGAAAATTCTAAACTTACAATTGTTGGTCATACAGACAACGCTGGTAATCAAGATTCAAATTTATCATTGTCTAAAAACCGCGCACAAGCAGTTGTTGATTATTTAACTCAAAAAGGAATTCCTTCAACTCGTTTTCAGTTAATTGATGGAAAAGGTCAAAACGAACCTGTTTCTGACAACAATTCTGCGAGCGGAAAAGCTAAAAACAGACGTGTAGTTGTTACATTTTTAAAATAATTTTATTAAATAACAAAAAGCTATTTCTATTTTAAGTAGCTTTTTTAACTCTTTTTTTTGATGTTAAAATATTTTATCCCTTTTGAAAACACAACCAAAATGCAACGAACTATAATTTTAGTTTCTTGGGTTGTATTATTATTTGCAATTTGGTTTATAGCAGCATCAACCGGAACCAAAAATTTGTTTCCAACGCCAAGCCAAGTGCTAACTGGTTTTTCAGAATTGTATAATGAAGGATTGGTGGTTCATATTTTTCAATCGCTTAAACTTTGTTTTTTGTCAATTTTTTCAGCAACTATCATTGCTTTGTTGTTTGCCTATTCTTGGCCAATTCCGTTGATGAAACCTGTTGCAGAATTTGTTACAAAATTTAGATTTTTGCCTTTTACAGGATTGTCATTTTACATTACATTAATGGTGCACGACGCAAGAAATATGCAAGTTTGGATATTAGTAATTTTCTTGACAACGTTCTTAACAACATCATTAATTGCTGTTATAAAAGACATTCCGCAAGAAGAATTTGATCACGCTAAAACCCTAAAATGCAGCCGATTCGAAGTGCTTTGGCAAGTAATTGTACTAGGTAGAATTGATTATGTAATTGATGTAATTCGTCAAAATTTAGCCATCACTTGGATGATGTTGGTAACGGTTGAATCCATCGTAGTTGCTTCTGGAGGATTGGGATTTTTAATAAAAAATTCAGATAAATTTATGAATCACGGAAGAATAATTGCTTTGCAAATAATTATCCTTTTAATAGGATTAGGACTGGATTGGTTCATCAATTTTTTAAGAAAATCAGTTTTTAGATATTCAAAAATATAACGCTATGGAATTCGAATTTAGAGAAACACTTTTGTACGTTGAAAATCTTAGCGTAGTTTATGATGATGTTACCATTATTAAAGATCTAAGTTTAATTGAAAAAAACGTAGTCAGATCAAAATATGAAAATACAGGACAGGTTATTGCTGTTGTAGGAAGATCTGGTCGTGGAAAATCAACTTTTTTTAAAGCGTTAACCGGATTAGTTCATCCCAATTCGGGTAAAATTTTAATCAAAGATTTTGAAAGTTCAGAGCTTAATGCAGCAAAACCTGTAAAAGAAGGCGATATTGGATTTGTAGATCAAAAGTATACTTTATTCCGACACAAAACGGTAAGTCAAACATTGAAATTTGCGTTACGAAAAACCACTTTAACAGCACAAGAGCAAGATTCTAAAATTGAAAAGTACATTAAAGATTGGGGTTTAGAAACGTGTAAAGATAAATATCCAAACGAACTTTCTGGAGGTCAACGACAACGTACAGCAATTATAGAACAACTTTTTTCATCAGATAAATTAATAGTTTTAGACGAACCATTTTCAGGGTTAGATATTGGAAACATTGAAGAAGTTAAAAAATCATTTGAGCTTTTAAGCGCAACTCACGATCATAACACAGTTATTTTCTCAACTCACGATATTGAATTAGCAGTTGAACTCGCACAGTCTATCTACGTAATTGGTTATCCAACAGTTAGCGGAAAAAAGCAAACCTACGGAAGTATTGTTGCAAAATACGATTTGCGTGAAATGGGAATTTGTTGGAAAGATAAAAGCGAAGAACACGATAAATTGTATAAAGAAATTGCGCTTCAAATGATGAATTCGTAATCATTTGAAAGCAAAAATTTACCTTAAAGAAGATTTATTGTCCAAAAAAATCTTTGGAGTTTCTTTGATTATTTTTGGATTAAGTTTATTGTATTACGGGAATTTTAAATCAATTTCAATTGGAATTGTATCATTTTTATTAGGATGTTCATTCTTTTCTTACAGAGCTTTAGAAATGGATCCTAAAAAAAAATAGTTAGAGAGTTTGTATCATTCCTTGGAATGAAATTCGGTAGTTGGATTGCTTTTGAAAATCCTGCTTACGTATCGGTTTTTAAGATGAAATTTACCGATAAAAGAGGAAATAAAACAGGAGAGATTATTAAAATCAATTTATTTTATTCAGACAATAAACATTTGACTATTTATGAAACAGGTAATTTAATAGAAGCATTTTCGGTAGCCAATTACGTTAAAGAGATTTTAAATATTAAAGTTTTAGACGCGACAAGTAATGAAAGTAAGTGGTTATAATTATCTAAACAATTTAAAACATGGGTTTTACAACAACTTTTTTACAACAACTAGAACAAGAAACAATTTCAATTGTAGCAATTTGTAAAGTTTTAAACGCTGATGATTTGTTTATTCAAAAAATAAATGAGCTTGTGAAAACAAATGCTGCAAACGGATTATTATTCAAAGCAGAACATTTTTTTCTTTCAGATTGCATTTCAATTTATAGAAAATTGGGCGAGAAAGAAACCGAGAAATCGCAATTTGCTTTGGCTTATTATTATGATGTTTTACGAAACAATCATTTTGCGGATGCTAAAAATGTAAGCGAATTTGACAAATTAGTTGTTTCACCAAATTTTAAAAACTTCCTCGAAAAAGTTAAAGTTGAAAATATAATTTCTAATGTAAATTCAAGTGATTTCATCAAAGTTTTATCTGAAAATAAAAACCCACAATTAGAAATAATACTTCTGCACTTTTATAATTTTCTTCAATTTTCATTTGAAAAATCTTTCGAAAATAATGAAATTACAAATCAATTTTTTAATTCCAATTCAAATAAAAATCAATTACCAAAAGATGATTCTTTAGAAAAAGTGCTTCAAGAATTAAACGAATTAATAGGTTTGGAAAACGTAAAAAATGATGTTTCCGAATTAATAAATTTGTTAGAAATTCAAAAGAAACGAACTTCCGAAGGATTAAAAAACGCCGAAATTACATTACATACCGTATTTCTTGGTCCACCAGGAACAGGAAAAACTTCGGTAGCTCGATTGTTAAGCAGAATTTTTAAACATTTAGGATTTCTTTCCAAAGGACAATTAATAGAAACCGACAGAGAAGGAATGATTGCAGGATTTGTTGGTCAAACCGCTTTAAAAGTAGATAAAGTTGTAGAAGAAAGTTTAGGTGGAGTTTTGTTTATTGATGAAGCGTATGCCTTAACTCAAAATTCTCTTGGAAACGATTATGGTGCAGAAGCAATCAATACTTTAATAAAAAGAATGGAAGATCATCGAGACGATTTGGCATTGGTTGTTGCTGGATATACCGAACCAATGAAGATTTTTGTAGAATCCAATCCAGGTTTGCGTTCAAGATTTAATCGATTTTTTGAATTCAATCATTTCTCGCCTTCCGAATTATTACAGATATTCGAATCTATTGCAAAAAAATCCGACTTTGTAGTTACCGATGATGCTAAAGAAAAACTCACAGATACTTTCGAATTGCTTTTTGAAAAAAGAGATGAAAGTTTTGGTAATGCACGTGTAGTTAGAAATTTATTTGAAAAGTGTGTTCAAAATCAAGCCAACCGAATCATCAAAATAAAAAAACTATCTAAAAAAACTTTAAAAACCCTAATCGAAGAAGATATTCCAGAGCCAAACGAAACTCAAAATCAAGTGGCTTTTGAAGTAAAAGAAAGCTAATAAATTTATAAATGCAAGCCAAAGAATTAAAATGCACTTGTATAGTTCTAGACGCATTTACTGGAAACTTTAAAGCACATCGTTTTTATTACAATCAAGGTTATGCGCCAAGAGGTTTTCACTTTATTAAAACTATTGATGAGAATGGGTTTTCTTGAATTATAGAGTTATCACATACCCAAATAAAACATTAAAAACCCATAAAATTCAGCACTTTCATTTACATATTTTTGATAAGTTGATACTTTCCCATTGTGTCCAGAACTGTCTAAAGTTTTTAATAATATAGGGTTTACTTGTGCCGTTCTATTTTGTAAAACCGCAGCAAATTTATACGAGTTAAATGGTGGAACTCTATCATCATTTTCTCCAGTTATAAGTAAAGTTGTAGGATAATTAATAGCATCTTTTACATTATGATAAGGCGAATAACTATATAAATTTGTAAAATCTATCTTATTTTCGGGATTTCCAAATTCATCTAAATGGTATTTTCCAACTGAATAATCAGAATAGGTAAGCATGTCAAAAACTCCCATTTGTGGAATTGCAACTTTATATAAATCTGGTCGTTGTGTCATTGCAACGCCTACAACTAATCCGCCATAAGAACTACCAGTAATAGCCAGTTTATTTGCACAAGTATAGTTTTCTTTAATTAAATATTCCGATGCGTCTATAAAATCATTAAACGAATTCATTTTCTTTAATGCCTTTCCATCTTTGTGCCATTTTAATCCTTTTTCTCCACCACCACGAATTTCTGCAAATGCATAAACACCACCTTTTTCTAAAAAATATAATAATGCAGTGTCATAATTTGATCCTGAAACAACTCCAAATCCACCATAAGCTTTTAAAAGTGTTGGATTAGTTCCATCTAGTTTTATATCTTTTTTATGAATAATAGTTATTGGAACCTCTTTATTATCTCTACTTTTAAAGGTAATTTTTTTTGTAATAAAATAATTTAAAGGAAATAAAATGGGCAATGGTCTTACATATTCATTATAAAATTGATCAACACTACCAGTTTTTAAATTTAACATAAAGTTTTGTGCAGATATAACATGAGAATAAAAAGTTACATACAAAACACTGGTTTGAGAATCAAAAAAACGAACTTTAAAATCCATATTTTCTGGTGCATCAAATTTTCTTATAAAATTTCCGTCAAGATCATAAATTTTTAAATAATTTTTTTCAACTGTTTTGTACTTGCAAATAATATAATTTTCATGAAAATAAGTGCTAACTAATAAATTATTATAAATTTGAGGAATCACCATTTTTGCATCTAATTTATTGTTAATGTATAAACAACGAACTTCACCCCAATCAAATTCTTTAGTAGAAAAATAAATTTTATTTTTACTAAAATCTAACAATTTTATATCAGAACTATCTTCTTCAAAAACAACATTTTTTATAAAATTATTGTCTTCTAGGTTAATAAAATAAAAACTTTTTTTAAGTTCATCTTTACTTATTTCTGTAATAAATAACTTGTTTTCAGACACAAAAAATGAAATCGAACTCTCTGTTTTTGAAACATCATAAACTAATTTATCCTCTTCTTGTAATGTTCCAATTTCATGATAAAATAATTGATAAGTAGAATCTTTAGCCATATTATTTTTATTAGCATTTTTTTTATAAAAAACACCTTTATCAAGATTCCACTCAATATTTGAAAACTTAGAGTTTTTTAAAACATCTTTTAAAACTTCGTTTTTACTTATGCTTGAAAAACGAATTTCTTTACTATCACTTCCATCAACAGTTATTTCATAAGCAATATTTACTGAATTTTTTGACGGATAATAACCACTTAAAAATACATTTTCATTTTTATACATTTTAAACGGATTTACTATTTCTACAGAATTTTCATTTAATGCTTTTCTATAATATAAAGAAGCAGGCAAATTTTTATCTGTTCTGTACATAGAGTAAAAGTATTTTCCTTTTTTTGTTGGCAAACTATTGGTTGACAGTAAATCATATTCTTTAATTTTTGTCTCTATTTTACTCACGTTCATTTCATCCAATTTAGAATTTGTAAAACTATTTTGAGCATTTACCCAGCTAGTAACTTCATCATTTTTTAAATTTTGTAACCATGAATAATCGTCTTGAATAGTGTAATCATGTTTTTGAAAATTGGAAGAAACTTTTTTTGTAATTGGAATATTTTGAGAAAAACCGTGTACTGATAAAAAACTAAAAATAATTAAGAATTTTTTTTTCATAAAAAAGTTATTTCTACAAATATATAATTATCATCTAAGTAAAATATGTTTTTACACAATTACAATGTATTTTTTAAAAATCTCAATATTATAACTATTTTTACACCATAAAAAAACCACTTTGACCCTATATAAAAATCTTTTCAAGCAAACATTAATCTACGGCTTAGCAACAGTTTTGCCAAGAATGATAAGTTTTTTGCTCAATCCTTTATATGTAGACACACTTCCAAAGCAAGAATTTGCAGATGTGTCAATTGTTTTTGCGTGGTTGGTTTTCTTCAACGTAATGCTATCTTACGGTATGGAAACCGCTTTTTTTAGATTTTACAATACCGAAGACAATAAGAAAAATGTAATTTCAACAGCTACAATATCCATTTTTTGGAGTACAATTGGGTTTCTCTTTTTGGCACTTTTAAGTAGAAAAATACTTTCCAATTGGTCAGGAATTAATGTAGAATATATAACCTACACCATTTGGATTCTTGCACTAGATGCTTTAGTCATTATACCTTTTTCAAAGTTTCGAGCAGAGAAAAAACCAATGAAATATGCAGTAATTAAAATAGGTAGTGTTCTTGTAAATCTATCGTTAAACGTTTTCTTTTTAATTTTTCTACCTTCAATTGCAAAAACAAATCCAACAGGATTTTTCAATACAATCTATTTCGAAAATTTTCAAGTTGGCTATATTTTTGTTTCTAATTTAATTGCAAGTTTACTAACATTTATAGTTCTTTCACCCAATTATTTTAAAATAAAATGGCATTTCGACACCACTTTATGGAAAAAAATGACAACCTATGGTTTCCCAATCCTCATTGCCGGAATTGCCTTTGCTATAAACGAACATTTCGATAAAATTCTTTTAGATTGGCTAAACGTTTCAAAATCAGACATTGGTGCTTACGCAGCTTGTTATAAAATAGGAATGTTTATGGTTTTATTTAGAACCGCATTTACACTTGGCATTGAACCATTTTTCTTCAGTCATGCAAGTAGTGAAAACGCACAGCAAACTTATGCAACAATCACCAAATATTTTGTTGTTTTTGGCTCATTCATTTGCTTTTTTGTCATTGCATTTATCGATATTTTAAAACAGCAATTAGTTCCACAATCTAGTTATTGGGATGCAATAAAAGTCGTACCACTTATTGTACTTGCCAACTTTTTTCTAGGCATTTACACCAATTTATCTGTTTGGTACAAACTCATCGATAAAACCAAAATTGGCGCTTACATTTCCATTATTGGCGCCATAGTCACACTAGTTTTAAACTATATACTCATTCCAAAAATCAGTTATTACGGTTCAGCAATCGCAACAATCGCAGCATACGGAACAATGATGATCATTTCCTATAAATTAGGACAAAAAAAATATCCAATACCTTACGATATCAATAAAATTCTAACATATTTAGTTGTAACCATCACATTTTCAGCAATTTCCTTTTACATTCCGTATGTTAGAGAAAGCTATCCAATTAAAATTTTACTCTCAGCAATGTTTCTATATTTCATTTATTACAACGAAAAAACAATGCTATTACAAATTTTAAATCGTAAAAAATTAAGAAGCTAATCGCGCTGTACATTCCACTTTTTTACCCAAAAATTGGCTTTTTCTAGTTAAAAAAAGAGCTTCCGTTGGTCGCTTTTTTTCAACAAGAAAAATCACAATTTTCAGGTAAAAAGAGTTCCATTTCCATCACGGCTAACAAGCAACTTTCAATTACAATAACAATTTCAAAAGTCAATTTCAAAAAATCTGAAATCAAAAATCGTTAATCATCAATCTTCAATCAATCTAAAAAATCCAATCATACAAAAACTTTGTGCCTTCCTGTCTTTGTGGCAAAAAAAATCCCAAAAAGAAAAACAAATTAATATCTTTGAAAATTATCGTACGGACAAGTCGCGACTTGTCCTTAAACAAATACAAATGACCATAAAAATCATCAATAAATCAAACCACGATTTACCCAATTACGAAACCATAGCTTCTGCAGGAATGGATTTGCGTGCTAATATTCTAGAACCAATAACATTAAAATCACTTGAAAGAACTATAGTAAAAACAGGACTTTTTATAGAATTACCAATAGGTTACGAAGCCCAAGTAAGACCAAGAAGCGGATTGGCAGCCAAAAAAGGAGTAACAGTTCTAAATTCGCCAGGAACAATAGATGCAGATTATCGAGGAGAAATTGGAGTAATTTTAGTAAATTTATCCAATGAAGATTTCATCATAGAAAACGGCGAACGAATCGCACAATTAATAATCGCTAAACACGAAAGAGCTGAATGGATAGAAGTTCAAGAATTATCTGAAACCTCGAGAGGTGAAGGTGGTTTTGGCAGTACTGGAGTTAAATAAATGTTTAAAATAAATTATGGAAGATCAAGACATAAGATGGAAACAACGTTTTTCAAACTTTGAAAAAGCATTCATTACTTTAAAAGAAGCGGTACAAGAATTAAAGAATCCCTCAAATATTGAAAAAGAAGGTACAATTCAACGTTTTGAATTTACTCACGAACTTGCTTGGAAAGTAATGAAAGATTTTTTAAAAGAAAAAGGAATTCAAGGTTTAATAGGTTCAAAAGATGCGACAAGAAATGCTTTTCAAAACGAAATTATTCAAGATGGACAAAGTTGGATGGATATGATAGACAGCAGAAATGAAACAGTTCATACTTATCATGGAGATATTTTAGAAACTCAATATAAGAAAATTGTAGAAATTTATTTTCCATTATTTGAAACATTTTATATTAAAATGAAAACATTAGTATGAAATTTGGATTAAATCAAAAAACAATAGACAAAATAAATTCTGTTTTTGAATTACATTCACAAATAGAAGAAGTTTTAATTTATGGTTCAAGGGCTAAAGGAAATTATAGAGAAGGTTCAGATATTGATATAACATTAATTGGAAAAAATATAGAATTGTCTAAAATTAATGAAAACATTGACGATTTAAATACTCCTTATTTATTTGACATTTCTATTTTTGATAAATTAGACTCTAAAGACTTAATTGAACATATAAATAGAGTGGGAAAAACATTTTATAAAAAAATTGAATAAATTGTCGCACTTAGTACAATCAAAGTGTTTATATAAATTAAAAATAATTTAGTCTTAATACTTAATACTCAAATCTTAATACAGTAGTAATGAAAATAATAGTACCAATGGCTGGTCGTGGTTCAAGACTAAGACCACATACATTAACAATTCCAAAACCATTAATTCCAATTGCAGGAAAACCAATTGTACACCGTTTAGTAGAAGATATTGCAGCAGTTTTAAATCAACCAATTGAAGAAGTTGCGTTTATCATTCACGAAAGTTTTGGTAAAAAAGTAGAAGAAGATTTAATTGCAATTGCACAAAAACTAGGCGCAAGAGGAACAATTTATTATCAAAACGAAGCACTTGGAACAGGTCATGCAATTATGTGCGCCAAAGATTCATTAAGTGGTTCGGCAGTAATTGCTTATGCAGATACTTTAATTCGCGCCGATTTTGACTTAGATAAATCTGCCGATAGCGTAATTTGGGTAAAACAAGTAGACCAACCAGAAGCATTTGGAGTAATAAATTTAAATGAAAATAACGAAATAATTGAATTGGTAGAAAAACCCAAAGAATTTGTTTCAGATCTTGCTGTAATTGGCATATACTATTTTAAAGATGTAGCCGTTTTAAAGAATGAATTGCAATTAGTTTTAGACAATAATATAATTCATGGTGGCGAATATCAAATAAATGATGGTATTAAACAAATGATGGCTAATGGTATGAAATTTGTACCAGGAAAAGTTGACCAATGGATGGATTGTGGTAATAAAGACGTTACAGTTGATACCAACAACAGAATGCTAAATTTTCTTCTTAATGATGGAGTAAAATTAGTTTCTAGTGATGTAAAATTAGAAAATTCAACTATAATTCCACCTTGCTATATTGGTGAAGATGTAGTTTTAATAAACGCAACTGTTGGTCCAAATGTATCATTAGGAAAAGGTTGCCATGTTATTGACAGTACAATTAAAAACAGTTTGATTCAAACGCACGCTCACATAAAAAATGCTAGTTTAGACAATGCAATGATTGGAAATCACGCAAGTTTTGATGGTAATTTTACAAGTGTAAGTATTGGAGATTATTCAATTTTAGAATAAGTTAAAATCAATATCCTAACAGTTTTTTAACCTGTTAGGTATCAAACAATAAATTAGAAAAATCGAGGTTCGTGAAATTTGTTCGGAGTTATAAGTTCGTCATAATTCGTGAATTGAAAATCATCGAATACATATATAAATAACTCGAATGAGATAAATTCGTGTAAAATAAAATACTATGAAAATAATTATTTTCGGTTTATTTCTAAGCATATTTTTATTTCCGGCAACGCTTTTGGCTCAAGAACCAGAAGATATTGCAGCAGTTACTGACGAATTTGAAAATTATTTTTACGAATCGTTAAAGCAAAAAGGCATTCAAAATTATGACTTAGCAATTCAAGCATTAGAAAAATGTGAAAATCTTCAACCTAAAAATGCTGTAGTACTTTTTGAATTAGGAAAAAATTATTATTTCCAAAAAAACTATAAAGACGCTTACGATAATTTTGAAAAAGCAACTAAAATAGATCCGAAAAATAAATGGTTTTGGGTTGGAATGTACGATGTATGTTATGATACTCGCGATTACAATCAAGCTATAATTATTGTAGAAAAATTAATCGAATTTAAAGAAGATTATAAAGAAGATTTAACTTCGCTTTATATGAACACGCAACAGTTTGACAAAGCATTAACACTTATAAATGAGTTAAATGAACGCTTCGGAAAATCTGAAAAAAGAGATAATTACAAACTTCAAATTCTTCAAGATTCTAAATATGCAGGTTCAGAAAAAGATAATTTGATAGATCAAATAAAGAAAAATCCAAAAGAAGAAGCCAATTATATTTCATTAATTTACTTGTATTCTAAAAGCAATCAAGAAGAAAAAGCCAATGAAATTGCACGACAATTAGAAAAAGAAATTCCAACATCTGATTGGGCGCAAGTTGGTCTTTTTAAATTTCATTTAAATAATAACGATGGCGAAAAAGCTGCAAAAGCAATGAATACAGTTTTAGCAAGCGATAAAATTGACAGAAAAATTAAGCATAGAATTTTTAACGAGTTTTTAATATTTACACAAAAAAATCCACAATTTGATAGCGATTTAGAAAAAGCAATTTCCTATTTTGACAATGATAAAGAAGTTCAAGTTGCCAAAGAAATTGGAAAATTTTATCAAACAAAAAAAGAATTTGTTAAAGCAGCAAAGTATTATGAAATGCATTTAAAAAATGTAAATGATGATATGGAAACCATTTTATTATTGCTTCAATCGTATACTGACAATTCTCAATTTGATAAGTTAGCAAAAATTGCCAGCGATAAAATGGAATTGTTTCCAACCCAACCAGAGCTGTATTATTACTCTGGATTAGCAAACAATCAATTAAAAAACCATAAAAAAGCCAAAGATGCATTAGAATCTGGATTAGATTTTGTTTTAGAAAATGTAACTTTGGAAATTAATTTTAACATTCAGCTTGGCGAAGCATATAATGGACTTGGCGATTTTAAAAAGAAAGATTTATATTTTTCTAAAGCCAACGAGTTACTAAAAAAGAGTAAACAATAATGAATAAAATCTTAGCATTTGCTTTAGTTTTTTTAATAATTTCTTGTAAATCTAAAGCCAATTTAGCCGAAGGAAATGCAAACGATTTATTATCGTCAGAAAAAATCATAAGCAACCATTACAACAATAAAGTTAATTTTTCTACCGTTTATATAAAGGCAAATGCTAAATATAAAGACGAAAAAAATTCGCAAAGTGTCACAGCAGAAATTAGAATTAAAAAAGACGAACAAATATTAGTTAGCGTTCGTTTTCTTGGGTTTACGGTTGCCAAAGCATTAATAACTCCTTCATCTGTTCAGTATTATGACAAAATTGGAAATAATTATTTTGAAGGCGATTATGCAGGTTTAACAGAGTTTCTTGGAACCGATTTAGATTTTAATAAAGTACAAAATATGTTTCTTGCAAAGCCACTTGACGATTTAAATAAAGGAAAATACAAAGTTTCTATTTTAGATAAATTGTACCAACTACAAAATAATGACGCTAGTAAAACATTCAAATCTTATTTTTTTGAAAGTGAAAATTTCTTAGTAAAAAAGCAACAAGTTAATCAACCATCGCAAGAAAGAGCTTTGCAAATTTTATATTCAGATTTTAAAAAGTATGATGAAGTTATTTTGCCATTGTTAATTGCAATTGAAGCCAACCAAAAAAAAGGAAAAACAACTATTGATATAGAATATAAATCGGCAACATTTAATGAGGAATTATCGTTTCCTTATGCTGTTCCAGAAGGTTACGAGCGAATTTACATCAATAAATAAAAAACAATATAAAGTTACCAAACAATATATTTTACAATGAAAATACAAAACCTAATTTACACTTTTTTACTACTTTTTATAACTTCAATTTCTTGGAGTCAGCAAACGCAAGAACAACTAGAACAAAAGAAAGCCAAACTTCAAGAAGAAATTCGCGAGAAAGAAATGATGTTGAAAGACGTTAGAAGCAAAGAAAAATCAGCAGTAAAAGTTCTTGAAATTCAAAAAGAAAAAATAGGTTTAAAAGAAAAATTAATCACTACTACAGAAAAGCAAACCAAGTTGTTAAGCAACAATATGTACATTAATCAAGTGCAAATTAACAAGCTAAAAAAAGAACTTACCATTTTAAAAGAAGATTACGCCAAGATGATTGTAAAATCATACAAAAGTCGGTCAGAGCAAAGTCGCGCCATGTTTTTATTGTCATCAGAAAGTTTTGCTCAAGCGTACAAACGCATGCAATATATGAAGCAATATGCCAATTATAGAAAAATGCAAGGCGAAGAAATTAGCAGTAAAACAGATAAATTGGCCGATTATAATGCCAAATTAAGCGGACAAAAAACAGAGAAACAAAAACTGCTTGCCGAGCAAGAAAAGCAAAAACAAGATCTTGAAAAAGAAAAGCAGGAACAAGAAAAAATTGCCAATAGTTTAAAGAAAAGCAAAAATCAAATTGCGGCAGAAATAAAGAAAAAGCAAAAAGAATCTAAAAAAATTGATGCCCAAATTCAAAAATTAATTAGAGATGCCATTGCCGAAGCCAACAGAAAAGCAGCAGCAGCAAGAGCTAAAGCCAATCCAAAAACAACAACTGCTGCCGAAACTAAAGCCATAGAAAATTCTACCAAAATAGTTTTAACACCAGAAGGACAATTAATTTCTAACAATTTTAAAGCCAACAAAGGTCGTTTACCTTGGCCAGTAGAAAAAGGCGCAATCACTTTGGGTTATGGCGATCAACCACATCCAGTTTATAAATCGCTAGTAATTCACAACAGTGGAATAGAAATTACAACCGATAGTGGTTCTAATGCAAGAGCCGTTTTTGGTGGTGAAGTAACTAAAGTTGTGGTAATTTCGCCTTTAAACAAAGCCGTTTTTATACAACACGGAGATTATTTTACGGTGTATCAAAACCTTAGTAGCGTTTCGGTTAGCGCAGGAGACAAAGTTACAACCAAGCAAAGTTTAGGAAAAATTAGAACCAATGCCGAGGGCAAAACAATAATAAAATTTATTATTTCTCAAAACACAACCTACAATAATCCAGCAAGTTGGATTAGCAGATAACAAAAAAGAGAACTAATTTTAGTTCTTTTTTCTTTTTATAAATAAATTTTCTGTTACACAAACAGCGCTTTCAACTCTGTAGCTTCGTGCGGATTCATTTTTCCTGCAAGTACTAAACTCAATTGTTTTCTTCGCAATGCAGCGTCAAATCTTGTTTTTTCTTCCTCAGTTTGTGGTTCAATTTGTGGCACTTCTACAGGATTTCCAGTTTCGTCAACGGCTACAAACGTATAAATTGCTTCGTTTGCTTTGCTTCGAATTCCAGATTCTCTATCTTCTATCCATACATCAATAAAAATTTCCATCGATGTTTTAAAAGCTCTAGAAACCTTTGCCTCAACAGTAACAACACTTCCCAACGGAATTGATCTATTAAAAGCCACGTGATTTACACTTGCCGTAACTGTAATTCGTCTAGAATGTCGTCTTGCAGCAATACTCGCAGCTCTGTCCATTCTTGCAAGAAGTTCGCCACCAAAAAGATTATTCAACGGATTAGTTTCGCTTGGCAAAACCAAATCGGTAAGTATCGTCAACGAATCAATAGGATGTTTAGGAGTCATATTTTTTTATGCAAAGATAATCAATTTAGCTGTTTTCTAGAAGCAATTTCCAGCTATACATTACAAGTTTTTACAAATTATTCTGTTTTTATATCCTAAAAAATGTGCTTCCTTTGGTCGAAATTTTTTAGCAATAAAAACTAAAATTATTTTGTAAAAAGCTTTCCATTGCTATCTGGGCTCATATCTTTGCATACAATAAAAAAGTGTGAAATACGTATCTTTGAAATAATATTAATAGATAAACAAAACCAAGTTGCCAAATTGTAT
>NZ_JAYUPK010000058.1:0-58975 GCF_043760115.1 Flavobacterium sp. | reverse complement strand
TGGAAATTTAAAATTACAAAAAGAAAACACCGACATTCAAACTGAAAAAGTAAAAAGTGGTGGTGGATTAGTAAAATAGAAAATTTGAGTTATTTATTTTAAAACCCTTTCAGATTTTGAATTGCTGAAAGGGTTTTTTATAAGATTGAAATAAATTACTTAAATTTGAAAAAATAAATTTCTGATGATTACATCAATTGACCAATTAGATTTAGATAAAACGTATTCTTATGCGGATTATTTAACTTGGAAATTTCAAGAAAGACTAGAACTCATTAAAGGTAAAATTTCTAAAATGAGTCCAGCGCCAAACACCTTTCATCAAAAAGTTGCAGCAAATCTTCACGGAATTATGTATACTAATTTCAAGAAACATTCTTGTAATTTATTTTTTGCACCTTTTGATGTTCGTCTTTTAGATAAAAAAAAATCAACAGAAGATAAAGATATTTACACAGTTGTTCAACCTGATTTGTGTGTAGTATGTGATGAGAAAAAATTAGATGAAAAAGGTGCAATTGGTGCGCCAGACTTAGTGATTGAAATTCTTTCGCCAGGAAATTCTAAAAAAGAAATGAAATATAAATATGATTTATATGAAGAAGCCAAAGTTTTAGAATATTGGATTGTAAATCCAGCAGACAGAACTATTTTTATTTTTATTTTAAAAGAGGATAAATTCGTAGGTCAACATCCATTAATCGAAGAAGATATTATTAATAGTCCGTTATTTCCTGAACTTGACTTTGTTTTGGAGGATATTTTTAGGTAAATTGAAGCTCACAAATATAAAAAATAAAGCTCAAAAACATACGTTAATGAGCTTTATTTGACTTTTTAGTGAGCTACAAATTATTTATGAAGCAATTTCTAATCGTTTCAATAAATTTTTATTCAGCGTATCTTGTGTGTATTCTCTATCAATATGCAATTCTTTTTCGTCTGAACTTGGTAAATCGTACATGGCATCTGTTAGAATTGCTTCGCATAACGAACGTAATCCACGTGCACCAAGTTTGTATTCTAAAGCTTTGTCTACAATAAAATCTAACGCTTCGTTGTCAATGGTAAATTTAACATCATCCATTAAAAACAGCTTTTGATATTGTTTTATCAAGGCATTTTTAGGTTGTGTTAAAATCGCTCTCAACGTTTCTCTGTCTAATGGATCCATGTGAGTTAACACTGGTAAACGACCTATAATTTCTGGAATTAATCCAAAATCTTTAATGTCTTTTGGAATAATATATTGTAATAAATTTTCTTTATCAATATTATCTGCATTTTTAGAAACGCTGTATCCAATTGCTTGACGGTTTAATCTTTTAGAAATTACTTTTTCAATTCCATCAAAAGCACCTCCGGCAATAAACAAAATATTTTGAGTATTTACCTCAACAAATTTTTGGTCTGGATGCTTTCTTCCTCCTTTTGGCGGAACATTTACAACTGTACCTTCCAATAATTTTAATAATGCTTGTTGTACTCCTTCGCCAGAAACATCTCTAGTTATTGACGGATTATCGCTTTTACGTGCAATTTTATCAATTTCATCTATAAAAACTATGCCTCTTTCGGCTTTGGTAACATCATAATCTGCTGCTTGAAGCAAACGTGTAAGTATACTTTCTACATCTTCACCAACGTAACCTGCTTCTGTTAAAACAGTTGCGTCTACAATTGCAAGCGGAACATCTAACATTTTTGCAATAGTTTTTGCAACCAATGTTTTTCCTGTTCCTGTTTGACCAACCATAATAATATTAGATTTTTCTATCTCTACATCATCATTTTCGTCTTGTTGCATTAATCTTTTATAGTGATTGTAAACTGCAACCGACATTACTTTTTTAGTTTGATCTTGTCCAATAACATATTGGTCTAAAAAAGCTCTAATTTCTTTTGGCTTGCGCAAAATTAAATCAGATACATTTTTAAGATTGGTACTGCTAGATTTTAATTCTTCTAGAACAATTCCGTGCGCTTGCTCAATACATTTATCGCAAATGTGTGAATCAATTCCTGCAATTAACAGATTGGTTTCTGGTTTTTTTCTTCCGCAGAAGGAACATTCTAATTTTTCTTTTGCCATTTTTTTTAGTTGGAAGATGGAAGATGGAAGATGGAAGTTGAAAAAACTCCCAACTTCCATCTTCTAGCTTCCAGCTTATTATCTTCTTAAAACTTCATCAATCATTCCGTATTCTTTGGCTTCATCGGCAATCATCCAATAATCGCGTTCTGAATCTTTGTGAACTTTGTCAAATGTTTGACCAGAATGTTGTGAAATTATTTTATATAATTCGTCTTTTAGTTTTAACATTTCGCGTAAATTAATTTCCATATCTGTTGCAACGCCTTGTGCACCACCAGAAGGTTGGTGAATCATTACTCGAGAATGTGGCAAAGCCGAACGTTTACCTGGCGCACCAGCACAAAGTAAAACTGCACCCATTGATGCTGCCATTCCTGTACAGATTGTTGCTACATCTGGTTTTATGTATTGCATTGTGTCGTAAATTCCTAATCCTGCGTAAACACTTCCGCCTGGTGAATTAAGATAAATTTGAATGTCTTTAGAGGCATCTGCGCTTTCTAAAAATAATAATTGTGCTTGTACAATGTTAGCAATTTGATCGTCTATTCCTGTGCCAAGAAAGATAATTCTGTCCATCATTAATCTTGAAAAAACATCTAGTTGTGAAACATTTAATTGACGTTCTTCTATAATATATGGTGTCATATTGGTTGGTGTCATTGCGCCAACTATTTTGTCATAATACATTGCATTTACACCTTGATGTTTAGTTGCAAATTTTTTAAATTCTTTTCCGTAGTTCATTTTAAATTTTATTTTAAAAGTTTATGTGATTTTAAAGTTTAAAGTTGTTGGATTAAAACTTATACTTTTTATTTAATCAAAGGTTGTACCTTTTTATAAATGTGTCATTTTGTCGTAATTGCTAGCCCAGATAAAAGTGAAAAGCTTGTTGCTGTTGAAGACCAATTTTTGTTGTTTTAAAAAAGCGACCAACGGAAGCTCTTTTTAAAACGTACAAAAATGGTTTGAAACGGCAACAACTTTAAACGTATAGCTGGATTGGCTTCTTAAAAAAATAATTAATATTAAAAGCATCTCGACTGCGCTCGATGTGACAAAATTTTAATTGGAATCTGAAATAAAATCATTAGACTCTGAAATAAAGTCATTAGACTCTGAAATTAAGTCATTAGACTCTGAAATTAATTCAGAGTATACAAATTGAGCGTCAAAAATAAACATTATTGATGCTCAAATATACTAATTATTTTATAAATTATTCGTTGTACATTGCTGCTACAAATTGTTCGTAGGTAACTTCTTTAATTGATGGATTTGCTTTTTCTACAAATAATTTTAACATTTTGTCGGCTACAACTTGCTCTGACATTCTTTTTACTTCGTCTTGGTTAGACAAAACTCTTGCTACGATTGATTCTACCTCAGCATCTGTTGGATTGGTTTGCCCATATTGTAACATTTGTTGACGAATTGAAGCTGCTGTGAACGCTTTTAAATCTTCGAAATTTACTTGTATGTTGCTTTGCGCTAATGCTTTTCCTTCTATTAATTGAAAACGCAATCCTTTTTCTGAACGCGAATATTCTACTTCGGCTTCGGCTGGAGATAATTTTTTATCTCCAACAGTTTGCAACCATTTTACAAGAAATTCTTTTGGCAAATCGAATTTATGATTTTCTATTAATGTGTCTTGAACGTCGGCCATTAATTTTTGTTCTGCTTGTTGTGCAAATTGTTTTTCGGCATCTTCTTTTATCTTGGCTTTCATTTCTTCTAAGGATGAAATTGTTCCTGCGCCAAAAAGTTTATCAAACAATTCTTGGTTTAAAGTTGCTGGTTCGTGTGCTACAACTTCGTCTATTGTAAAAGTAACTTCTACGTCTAAATCGTGCACGTTATCGTGAGGAACGCTAAGGTAATCCATTAATTTATGTGCGTCGTGAAACAAACCTTTAGTGTGTAAAACTATTGCGTCGCCAACTTTTTTACCTAGAAATGATTTTGCTACATTTTCATCTGCAAATTCATCTAAATCTACTGTTGTACGATTGTTTATTCCAGCAATTTCATTTACAAATGTTCCTGAAACATCATTTCCTTGAGCAACTATTTGCTGTGAAATTACGTTGCCATATTGTTTTTGAATTCTTGCTACTTGACCATTTAACATAGTGTCATCTGCAATTATTTTATATTTTACGATGTCACTTTTTGCATCAAGATTGATTTCAAATTCTGGAACCAAACCAATTTCAAACTCAAAAGTAAGTTCTTCATCGTTCCAATTGAATGCTTCATTGATTTTAGGAAGTGGAGTTCCAAGCAGGTTTAATCTTTCTGACTGAATATATCTTTGCAAAGCTAATTCTACAACTTTGTTTACTTCTTCAATTTTTAATGCTTTTCCGTATTGTTTTTCTACTAAGTCTTTTGGAACTGCGCCTTTACGAAATCCTTTTACAGTCGCCAATGGCATTTTTTCGTTAATTCTTTTTGCAACTTGACCTTTGTAATCCATTTGAGGAACAGTCATTACAATTACTTCATTTACAGCATTAATTGCTACTCTTTTAATATCCATTTTGGTACTATTTTACATTATAAAATTGGGTTGCAAAATTATAACATTTTTGCAACCCAACCAAGTTTTATTTTTGATAAAATTTTAAAGGAATTTATTTACTTTCGCCAATAAATTTATACATTATAGATTGCGACAATGATAGAATTATGCTAAAAAAAAGTGCTGTCCAAAAAGAATTTACGCTAAAACCATCTACTAGTTTATCGCAAAGCAAAATTATTAATGCATTTATTACAAGTAAAAACAATCCTAGAGTTATTACTGTAACTGGTAAAGTTAAAATTACTAGAACTGGTTTTACAAAAAGATTGAGCAATCCTAAAACTACAGCTACAATTATAGCATCCCAAACATCTGCAACTTGAACGCCTTTCATTAAGTAAGAAATTAAAACTACTAGTAAAGATGTAATTAAAATTCGTGTAATTAGTTTCATATATTTAATTTAAAATTTAAAATTAAGCATTTATTTCAAGAATTGTGCCGTTATCTCAAAAAACATTTTAGGATTTTCTGCATGCAACCAATGTCCTGCATTTGTAATAGTTTCTAATATATAATTTGGAAAATGAAATTTTATATTCTCTAAATCTGAATCTAAAATATAGTTAGAATTTCCTCCTCGAATAAATAATGTAGGTTTATCAAAATGATTTTCATTTGGTAAGGCAACTCCAATTTCATTTATTTTTTTATTAAAAACTTCTAGATTAAATCTAAATGCGAGTTGATTAGATTCTTTCCAAAATAAATTTTTCATTAAAAATTGACGTGTACCAAAATCTGGAATGTATGGAAAAAGAGTTTCCTCTACTTCTACTCGACTTGGTTTTTTTGAAAAATCTACAGCATTTAATCCATCTAAAATATCTTGGTGATGTGGTGCGTAATATTTTGGACCAATGTCTGCAATTATTAATTTTTTAACTATTTCTGTATGTTCTGTTGCAAAAAGCATTGCTACTTTTCCACCCATTGAATGTCCTATTATGGAAACAGAATTTAAATTATTTTCTTTGCAATAATCAAAAACATCTTGACTCATTAAATTATAAGTAAAATCATCTGAATGAAAACTTTTTCCGTGATTTCTCAAATCTAAACTGTGTACTTGAAAACCTATTTGCGCATATTGTGTTGCAAGTGATTTCCAATTGTCTGATGTTCCTAAAAATCCAGGAATTATTAGTAATGGTTTTCCTGTTCCTTCTATTCTTGAGTGTAGCATTTTATTTTTTTTACACGAATTTCACGAATTTTCACTAATTCTTTGCTCATAATTATTTCACTAATATAATTTGACTCTAAAATATCTTAATTTAATTATTAGTGAAATCTTAACAGACATAAATTAGTGGTATTAGTATTAACGCTTATTTTTTTACACGAATTTCACTAATTTTCACTAATTCTGTGTTAATAATTATTTCACTAATGTAATTTGACACTAAAATATTGTAGTTTAATTATTAGTGAAATCTTGACAGACATAAATTCGTGAAAATTGGTGTAATTCGTGTTAACTTTTTTATTTCAATTTATTCAAATACATATTTACAACATTATCAAAACCAAGATATAAAGCTTCTGTAATTAAGGCATGACCAATAGAAACTTCTAATAAATTTGGGATATTTTCTTTAAAAAATTTTATATTATCCAAGCTCAAATCGTGACCTGCGTTTATCCCTAAATTTAATTCGTTGGCTAAAACTGATGCTTTTACATACGTTTCAATTCCGTTTATATTTCCTAGATTGTATTGATGAGCAAACTCTTCTGTATACAATTCTATTCTTTCTGTACCTATTTTTTTTGCACCTTCAATCATTTCTAAAACTGGATCTACAAATATTGATGTACGAATTCCGTTTCGTTGAAATTCTTGAATAACCTCAGTTAAATAAGATTGATTTTTAATTGTATCCCAACCAGCAGTTGATGTTATTGCACCAATTGCATCTGGAACCAAAGTTACTTGAGTTGGTTTACATTCTAAAACTAAATCTACAAAATTATGTTGCGGATTTCCTTCAATATTATATTCCATATAAACAACACTTTTTAAATCTCTGGCGTCTTGGTATCTAATATGGCGTTCGTCTGGTCTTGGATGAATGGTAATTCCTTGAGCACCAAATTTTTGTAAATCGGAAGCAACTTGCAGTAAATTTGGAACATTTCCGCCACGAGCATTTCTTAAAGTTGCTATTTTATTGATGTTTATGCTTAATTTTGTCATAATTGATCATTGCGAGGAAAGAAGCAATCTTACCTCTGTTATTATTTTCTACAAAAATACAAAGTTAAAATAAGGTTTTATGTTCTAAAATTTGATTATTTTGCAACAAATTTGCTACCTTATATATATGACAGAAATTAACGATTATATAAATAACGATTACAAAGCCATAGAAAGCTCTGAAACTATAGAAATTGTTCAAGATTTTTTTAGTGATGTTCCATACTCTCATTTTCCTGTAATTGAAGAAGGAATTTATATTGGAAGCATTGCATCTGACGATATTGAAACGTTTGATTTAGATAAAAAAATTAAAGATTATCGATATACACTTGAAGGATTTTTTGCAAGAAAAGATATGATTTGGCTAGATGTTTTGGAAGTTTTTGCTAAAAATCATTCTAATGTTGTGCCAATTCTTGATGATGCAAACAGCTATGTTGGTTATTATGAACTAGAAGATATTGTAAAATTCTTTCACGAAACGCCGTTTTTAAAAGAACAAGGTGGAATAATTGTAATTAAAACTTCGTTGTTAGATTTTTCTATGAGTCAAATTGCTCAAATTGTAGAAAGCAATAACGGAAAATTATTAGGATTATTTGTTTCAGATTCTGATGCCGTTTCCGTTCAAGTAACTGTAAAAATTGCACTTGGCGGATTAAATGAAATAATTCAAACGTTTAGAAGATACAACTATGAAATAATTTCTGAACATAATGAAGATAATTATTTGAACAATTTAAAAGAACGATCAGAATATTTAGATAAGTATTTGAATATTTAGAGATGGAAGTTTGGAAGTTTGGAAGACGGAAGATGGAAGAAAAAAAACATAAATTATAGAATTTGATTATGAAAATAGCCATTTTTGGACAATATTATCAAAACGATACGCGACCAATTATTCGTGATATATTTGTGTTTTTTAATGCTAATAATGTAGAATTAGTTATTGAAGAAAAATTTTTAAAAATTTTATACGATGAAGAAATTGTAAAAAAAGAATATAAAACTTTTTCTACACATTTAGATTTAGATGCTAGTTTTGACATTCTTGTAAGTATTGGTGGCGATGGAACTATTTTACGTGCAGCAACTTATGTTAGAAACTCTGGAATTCCAATTCTTGGTGTAAACGCAGGAAGATTAGGTTTTCTTGCCAAAGTACAAAAAGAAAACATTGAAACTTTTTTACAAATAGTTCTAGAAAAAAAATATACACTCTCTAAACGTACTTTATTAAGTTTAGATTGTTCACCAAAAAATTCTGAAATTAAAGATTTGAATTTTGCAATGAATGAAATTACTGTTAGCAGAAAAGACACCACTTCTATGATAACAATAGAAACTTATTTAAACAATGAATATTTAAATTCGTATTGGGCAGATGGTTTAATAATTTCTACACCAACAGGTTCTACAGGATATTCTTTAAGTTGTGGCGGACCAGTTTTAACTCCAGATGTAAAAAGTTTAGTAATTACGCCAATTGCACCACACAATTTAAACGCAAGACCATTAGTAATTCCTGATGATACAACTATAAAATTAAAAATTTCTGGACGTGAAGAAAATTACCTTGTTTCTTTAGATTCTAGAATAACATCTGTTAGTAATAATTCTATTTTAACCATAAAAAAGACTCCTTTCAAAATAAATATGGTAGAAATTCCAGAAGAAACTTTCTTAAAAACCTTAAGAAACAAACTACTTTGGGGCGAAGACAAACGAAATTAAAAACCTTATTTTTATACTACATTCTCAACTTTTTCGTTAAGTAAATATCTAATGTTTTATATTAGAAAATGTACTATTTAATCATTGCAAATCTAATTTTCTATAAATAGTAATTAAGTGTATTTTAAGTACTATTAATTGTTATATTTGCACGCTATTTTTCAATTAATGAGAAAGATTTTTTTATTTATTTTTATCATCACAATTTCAAAATTAAATGCTCAAATTCACGAAATTGGAGTTTTTCTTGGTGGTAGTAATTATATAGGTGAAATTGGTAAAACCAATTATATTAACCCTAACGAACCAGCGTTTGGTGTTTTATATAAATGGAATAAAAGTCCCAGACACGCTTATAGATTTTCATACATGCAAAGTAAAATTACTGCCAACGACTTAGATTCTAAAGTTGGTGGTAGAAAACAAAGAGCATTAAATTTTGAAAATAATTTAAAAGAATTATCAGCAGGATTAGAATTTAATTTTTTCGATTTTAATTTGCACGATTTTGAAAGAAAAATAACGCCATATGTGTTTACTGGAATGACATTTACAATATATGACGGATTGTTTTACAGCAATGGCGGAGCTAAATTTGATTCCAATCATACAACTATTGGAATACCAATGATTGTTGGTATTAAATCTAATATTACTCCAAATTTAATATTAGGATTAGAAGCTGGAGCAAGATATACTTTTGCAGATGATATTGATGGAAGTAATCCCACCAATGAAAATCTAAAAGTAGCACAATTTGGAAATTTAGACAGTAAAGATTGGTATGTTTTTACTGGATTTACATTAACTTATACCTTTGGCGAAAAACCTTGTTATTGCGCTGATTAGAAATTATGAATTTATTAGAATCAATACACTTAGATAATTTACCCAAACATGTTGCCATTATTATGGATGGCAATGGTCGTTGGGCAAAACAAAAAGGATTATTAAGAGCATTTGGTCATGAAAACGGCACAAAATCGGTAAGAACTACAGTAGAATCTTGTGCAAAACTAGGAATAGAAAATCTAACACTTTACGCCTTTTCTACCGAAAACTGGAACAGACCAAAACTAGAAGTTGATACTTTAATGAAATTACTAGTTCATTCGTTAAAAAATGAATTAAAAACACTTCAAGAAAACAACATTAAATTAAATTCAATAGGCAATTTAGACCAATTACCTAAAAGTATTCAAAAAGAGCTTAATGAAGTAATTTCACTTACTAAAGATAATTCTAAAATGGTATTAACCCTTGCCTTGAGCTATGGATCAAGAGAAGAGATGATAAATGCTATAAAAAACATTAGTGAGAAAGTTAAAAATAATATAATTTCAATAGACACTATTGATGAATCAATTATTAATGAGCATCTTTACACGCACAATTTGCCAGAAGTAGACTTATTAATTAGAACTAGCGGCGAACATCGAATAAGTAATTTCTTATTATGGCAAATTGCCTACGCAGAATTATTTTTTACAGATGTTTTATGGCCCGATTTTACAGAAGAACATTTATATGAAGCCATTATTAGCTATCAAAAAAGAGAACGAAGATTTGGAAAAACAAGTGAACAAATTAAAAAATAAATACGTGTTGAACAATTTTATCAAAGCATTTTTTATACTTATATGTGTAGGAAATGCTTTCCAATTAAATGCCCAAGAAAGAATGCCTTTTGAACAAGGTACAAAATATATTTTAGCCGACGTTGATGTAACAGGAAAAATTAGTTTTAATAAACAAACTGTAGTAACTTTTGCTGGACTTGAAAAAGGTCAAGAAATTGTTATTCCAGGAGAAGAAATAAGTAATGCTATTAAAAAACTTGGTAAACTTGGACTTTTTAGTGATATAGATTTTTATGTAAATAAAATTGTTGGCGATAGTATATATTTAGAATTAAATATTGTAGAACTCCCAAAACTTAATGAAGTAAAATTTAATGGTATAAAAAAAGGTAAAGTAGAAGAATTAATTAAAGAAAACTCGCTTACCAAAGGTAAAATTGTAAATGAAAACTTAATTACAACTACCAAAAATTATTTAGAAAATAAATATAAAAAAGACGGTTACTTCAACACCAAAGTTGCAATAAGAACAGTTGCAGACACTACTTCTGGAAACAATGTTAATATGGTTGTAAATATTGACAAAGGAGAAAAAATAAAAATAGATAGAATAGTATTTGTTGGCAATGAAAAATTTTCTGATAAAAAACTTAGAAAATTTATGAGAAGTACCAAGCAGATAAATCCGATAAGAATATTAAAACCATCTAAATTTATTAAAAGTAAATATAATGATGATTTAGCTAAGATTATCGATAAGTACAAAGAGAAAGGACATAGAGATGCAAGAATAGTTTCTGATTCGGTATTTTTAGATAAAAAAAAGAATAAATTAGCCATAAACATTAAAGTAGAAGAAGGTAGAAAATACTATTTTGGAGATATAAAATTCTTGGGAAACACTGTGTTTTCTAATCAGCTTTTAAATGCATATTTAGGAATTAAAAAAGGTGATGTATATAATGGTGTACTTTTAGAAAAAAGAATTGCAGATAAAACTAAACCAGACGGAGAAGATATTACCAATTTATATCAAAATACTGGATACTTATTTTCTAATGTAAATCCGGTTGAAGTAAAAACAGAAAACGATTCTATCGATTTTGAAATTAGAATAACCGAAGGTCCAATTGCCTATTTTAATAAAATTACTGTAGTTGGAAATGATAAAACTAACGACAAAGTAATATACAGAGAACTTAGAACAAAACCAGGAGAAAAATATTCTAAGGAAGATTTAGTAAGAACAGTTAGAGAAATTGGTCAATTAGGATTTTTTGATCCAGAAGCAATTGAACCAAAATTTAAAAATGTTGATCCAACTGCTGGAACTGTAGATATAGAATATAATTTAGTAGAAAAAGGGTCAAGCCAAATAGAACTTCAAGGTGGTTATGGTGGAGGAGGTTTTATTGGAACTTTAGGATTATCCTTTAATAATTTTTCTGCAAGAAATATGTTTAAAGGTAGTGCATACAAACCTTTACCAATGGGTGACGGTCAAAAAGTTGCGCTTCGTTTACAAGCAAGTTCATTTTTTCAAACCTATAGTTTGTCTTTTTCAGAACCTTGGTTTGGTGGTAAAAAACCTGTAAGTTTCTCCTCATCAATATCTCAGAGTAAGCAATTTTTATATACAGGTTCGTCAAGTAGTGTAGATAAGAGTAGAAGTTTTAATATTACTTCATTATCTGTTGGAATTGCAAAAAGACTTACTGTTCCAGATGATTATTTTGTACTTTCAAATGCTGTAAGTTTTCAATATTATGATTTGAATAATTACAATACAGGTTTATTTACTTTTGGAGATGGTTCCTCTAGAAACTTAGCGTTTAATGTTGGAATTTCTAGAAATAATAAAGCAATCAATCCAGTTTTCCCAACTAAAGGTTCTGAAATTAGTTTATCAACTAAATTCACTCTTCCTTATTCTTTGTTTAATGGAATTGATTATGCAAATTTAAAAAATCTTGAAGAGTATAAATTACGATTTAGAGCTGGAGCTGGAATTACAACCACTGCAAATTCTGATGGACAATTAGTAAGCGAAGGCGATTATATAAGTGCAACAGAAGCAAATCCGAATGTATTTGAAAAAGTAAATAGTTTTGCTGAAGCTGATGCAGATCAAGGAAAAATAGATCAAAAACGTTTTGATTGGTTAGAATATTATAAAGTAAAATTTAAAGCCGATTGGTATACCACAATTTATGGCGATTTAGTTCTTAAAACGTTAGGAGAATTTGGATATCTTGGAAATTACAATAAAGACAGAGGAAATGTTCCATTTGAACGATTTTATGTTGGTGGAGATGGTTTAGCCAATTTTGCACTTGATGGAAGAGAAGTTGTGCAACTTAGAGGTTATCCTAATCAATCTTTATCATCTGTAGATGGTGGAACTATTTATAATAAATTCTCGTTAGAACTTCGTTATCCTATAACTTTAAAAGCAGCAGCATCAATTTATGCATTATCATTTTTAGAAGCTGGAGCATCGTATAACAATTTTAAGCAATATAATCCGTTTGCATTACAACGATCTGCCGGTTTTGGTATTAGAATATTTATGCCAGCATTTGGTTTACTAGGAATTGACTTTGCTCATGGTTTTGATCCTGTTCCTGGTGATGTTGTAAAAAGTGGATGGCAAACACATTTTATAATTGGTCAACAATTTTAGTATATTTGTTTATTATTTCAAAAAAAATTCGCATTATGAAAAAAATTTTTTTACTATTGCTTATCTCGTTAACCTTCACAAATGCTACTGTAGCGCAAACAAGAGGAGTTAAAATTGGTTATATTGATATGGAATATATACTTGAAAAAGTTCCAGATTATGCCGAAGCTAAAAACCAATTAGAAGAAAAAGCACAAAAATGGAAACAAGAAATTGAAGCCAAAAAAGTAGAAATTAATAAACTTAGAGAAGGTTTAAAAACTGAAAAAGTTTTATTAACTAAAGAATTAATTGCCGAACGTGAAGAAGAAATTACATTTTTAGATAACGAACTTTTAGATTATCAACAAAAAAGATTTGGACCAAATGGCGACTTAATGGTTCAAAAAGCAGTTCTTGTAAAGCCAATTCAAGATCAAGTTTTTAATGCCGTTCAAGATTTAGCCGAAGCAAAAAAATATGATTATATATTTGATAAATCATCAGATTTAACAATGCTTTTTGCTGCAAAACGATTTGATGTTAGCGATAGAGTTGTAAGTATTTTAACTCGTGCAGACAAAAGAAAACAAATGTCTAACAAAGACCTTAAAAAAGAAGCCGAAGCTGAAAGAAAACAAGACATGATTGATGACAATCCAGAAGCTGTAGAACGTCAAAAATTAATGGAAGGCAAAAAAGAAGAACGTCAAAAACTACTAGACGAACGTAAACTTGCTGCTGCAGAAAAGAAAAAAGCATTTGAAGAAAAAAGAAAACAACTACTAGCAGATAAGACAAATAAAAAAACTGGCACAGTTTCTGATAAAGATAATTTAGAAGGCGACAAAATAGATTCTAACGAAGCAGATGAAGCAGCAATGCAAGCCAAATTAGAAAAAGAACAAAAAATGGCCGATGCTTTAGATGCTAAGAAAAAAACTCTAGAAGAAAGACAAAAGTTAATTGACGATAGAAAAAAAGCATTAGAAGAAAAAAAACAAAAAGCTCTTGAAGAAAGAGAAGCATTAAAAAAAGCAAGAGAAGAAGAACGAATTAATAAACAAGTTAAACCATAAAACAATTTAAAACACTAATTAATTTTTAAGAATGATGAAACAATTTAAAACTTTATTAATAGCAGCAGTAGCATTATTTGGAGCTCAAACTATAAATGCTCAAGCAAAAACTGCTCATGTAGATGTTAATGAACTTACTTCTAAAATGCCAGGAATAATTGAAGCTCAAAATCAGTTAAAAAAAGTAGAAGCTACTTACAGTGCTGAATATAAAACAATGGTTGAAGAATATCAAGCTAAAGCTAAAAAATACGAAGACGAATCAGCAACTGTTACAGATGCGGTAAACCAAACACGTCAAGGTGAAATGCAAGATATGGGTAAAAGAATTGGAGAATTTCAAGAAAATGCTCAAAAAGAACTTCAAAAGAAAGAAGGCGATTTAATGAAACCACTTATTGATAAAGTAAGAGCTTCTATCCAAAAAGTTGGAAAAGCTAAAGGATATCAATATGTATTAAATGGTTCTGATGGTTCATTACTTTTAGCTGATGGTCCAGATTTAACTGCCGATGTAAAAAAAGATTTAGGATTTTAATCTAAATTTATTTTTAAAATATATAAACTGTCTTGTTGCAAAACAAGGCAGTTTTTTTTTATATTTGTTTTTATGACTAACAATAATCCAATAGGACTTTTTGACTCAGGAATTGGCGGAACTTCTATTTGGGCAGCAATTCACAATTTACTTCCCAATGAAGATACAATTTATCTTGCCGATAGTAAAAATGCACCTTACGGAGAAAAATCTAAACAAGAAATTCTTGAACTAAGTTGTAAAAATACCGAGTTTCTTCTTAATCAAAATTGCAAAATCATTGTCGTAGCTTGCAATACCGCAACAACTAATGCTATAAAAGAATTACGTTCCAAATATGATGTCCCATTTATTGGAATTGAACCTGCAATAAAACCTGCTGCAACCAATTCTAAAACCCAAAAAATAGGAATACTTGCCACTAAAGGAACTTTAAACAGTGAATTGTTTCATAAAAATGTAGAGAAATTTCAAGACGTAGAAATTATTGAACAAATTGGTTTTGGACTAGTAGAATTAATAGAAAGCGGAAAAATAAATTCGCTAGAAATGAAAGATTTATTAAAACAATATCTGTCTCCAATGATTAAAGCCAATATTGATTATTTAGTTTTAGGTTGCAGTCATTATCCGTATTTAATTCCACAAATTAAAAAAATTATTCCTTCTAAAATTCATATTATAGACTCAGGTCAAGCTGTAGCCAAACAAACAAAAAATATATTATTAGAAAAAATTGGTTTAAATGATGCATCCAATAAAAATTCGCATACCTTCTACACCAATACTAATCCTAAAGTACTTAGCGAGATTTTAAAAAATAAATACCACATAGATTTTAAAGATTTCTAATTTTTATGAAATAAATTTCTTTTAAAAAAGTAATCACTATTGCCAAATCCTAATTCAGTACCTTTGCAAAAATTTACAAGCAATGAGCACACCAAACAATAATAAGCGTCCAAGTTCTAGCAAACCAACTGGTGATAGAAAAAAATCTACAACCACACCTAAACCTGCAATGGCTAAACGTTCTCAAAATAGAAAACCAACAGTAAAAAAGGAATCGCCAAACGTTTCTAAACCTTTAAAAACTGACGACATAAGATTAAATAAATACATTGCCAACTCTGGAATGTGTTCTCGTAGAGATGCAGATATTTACATACAATCTGGAAACGTAAAAGTTAACGGAATTGTAGTTACAGAAATGGGCTACAGAGTAAAACTTGGCGAAGTTGTAAACTTTGATGGCGCATTAATAACTCCAGAAAAGAAAGAATATTTTGTATTAAACAAACCTAAAAACTTCACTACTTCTCTAGACGAAGTAGAACATAGAAATGTTCAAGAATTGCTAAAAGGCGCATCTAAATCATACATGGAACCAATTGGTAGAATGGACAAAAACACAACAGGATTATTAGTTTTTACTAACGATACTGATATGATAAGAAAATTTGGATTACCAAATCAAAAATCACCTAAAATTTATCAAGTAACATTAGATAAAAATTTAAAATTTGAAGATTTGGAAAAAATTCAAGCTGGAGTAACACTTGATGATCATAAGTTACATGTAGAAGAAATTAGCTATATAGAAAAAGAGCCAAAAAATGAAGTTGGTATTAAGTTAAAAACTCCTAATGTAAAAGTGGTTCGTGCTATTTTTGAAAAATACGATTACACAGTAATAAAAGTAGATAGAGTTGCCTTTGCAGGATTAACCAAAAAGAATTTAGCTCGCGGAATTTATAGACCACTTACAGAACAAGAAATTATAAATCTTAAAAATTGCTAACCTAAATTTAATTTAGGTTTTTTTATCCATATATATGACAACTCAAAAAAATTTATCCATTGCCCATTCTTGGTTTGAAGCATTCAACACGCACAATCTAGAAAAACTTTTATCATTATATGATGATGATGCAGAACATTTTAGCCCAAAATTAAAAGTAAATCATCCAGAAACTAATGGTTTAGTAAAAGGAAAATCGCATTTACAATCGTGGTGGAACGAAGCATTTACCAACTTACCAACATTGCATTACAAAGTAACATCGCTAACTGCCAATTCTGACAGAGTTTTTATGGAATACATTAGAACTGTAGAAAACGAAACCCAAATGCAAGTTGCCGAAGTATTAGATATAAAAGAAGGAAAAATAATTGCCTCAAGAGTTTACCACAGTTAAAAAAATTAACTACCTTTAATTTTCTAATTAAAAACCGAGAAATTATGGCAGTATTAAAAGTAATCGAAGTATTATCAAGCTCACCAACAAGTTGGGAAGACGCAACACAAAAAGCAGTAACACAAGCTGCTAAATCTTTAAAAAACATACGTTCAGTTTACGTGCAAGAACACAGCGCACAAGTAACAGACGGAAAAGTAACCGAGTACAGAGTGAATTTAAAACTCACTTTCGAAATAGAATAATTAAAAAAGCGTTTCTAAATGAAGCGCTTTTTAATTCTGAACTTGTTTATTCTGAACTTGTTTATTCTGAACTTGTTTCAGAATCTCTCTAAAAGCATTTTCCAGCAGTACATTTCAAGTTTTTACTTAAAATCACTATTTTTCTAAACAATAAATGTGCTTCCGCTGGTCGCAATTTAGTGTAAAGAAAAATTACTAATTTTAAATAAAAAGCTTTCCATTTCCGTCTGGGCTAGAAAATTAAATAGTAACAAAACCAATTACTCCACGACAATTTTTTTAGTAAAAACTTCATTATCACTAGTAGTAATCTTAGCAAAATAAACTCCTTTAGATAAATTATGAGTTTTTATTATTGTTTCCTTAGTAAATAAATCTTGATTTAAAATTTTCTTTCCTAAAACATCATACATGATTAAAGTTGCTTTTTCAAAACTATCATTATTAATTGATAGTGTAAAATTTCCATTATTTGGATTTGGGTAAATTGAAAAAGAATTAGAATTAAAGGTGTTTGTTGAAAGTTCCAATGGATCAAAGCGTGCTATGTAAGAATTATTTTTGGGATTTATTTGAGTATTATTACTGTTTATAAAACTAGTTTGATAAGCACCGTTTGTAGATATATTACTTGTACTTTCAGTTAACCCAACAAGATAAAAATAAGTACCGTTAGTAAGTAAATTGGCTGAAGTTTCAAATTCTGTGCCGCCAAAATAAGTGCCCCAAATACGTTCTCCATTAGCATTAAACTTCGCTGCAAATGAATCATAATTAAAATAAGGGTTATTTAAATTATAAATTAAATTATTTTGGTAACAACCAGTTGTAGCTATATTATTTAAAAAATTTGTTGTACCTCCTAAATAGGGATTTCCTTGCTTATCAATAGCTAAATTAACTGTTATAGCATTTGAATTATCATATTGATTTAAACCATAATAAGTTCCCCAAATTTTATTTCCATCGCTATCAAATTTTAGTAAACCACCTGAATATAAATAATTTTTAGTTTCTTGAAAAGAACCTATTGTAGCTATTCCAACGTCTCTTCCTGCTGTTATTCCTATATAAATTGAATTTTCAAAACATTTCAAACTATTTTTCAATGCATAATCATCTAAATTAGTGTTTTCACCTTGATTACCAAAATAGGTACTCCATACTCTTTGACCTTCTAAATTAAATTTTGTTAAATAAGATGTATAGCAACCACTACCACCATCAGCTTGAAAACAATTGGGTGTAGCAAAGTAAGTATTTACAATTTCATCACCATTAACACAATCTAATCCTCTACCAGTAACATAAAGTCCAGTTTCATTTACACAAATTGCAGTAATTTCACTTAAATTGATACCATAATAAGTAGCCCATAATCGTTGACCTAGTGGATTAAATTTTGATATTAAATACTTACTACTATTTCTTTGAGTTTGAAACGTACCACTGGTAGCTTCGCTTTCATTTTCTGAAAGTGTAAATAGGTATAAATTTCCATTATTGTCACAAGTTAATCCAGAATAGCTTAATAAATTATTACCAATAGTTATTTCACCATCTCCAATATTAGTCGTTATGTTTGAAAGATAATAGGTAGACCATTCTACAGAACCATCTATTAATATTTTTGCAAAAAAGGAATTTACAACACCATTTAGAGAAGACTGAAAACTATTTAAAGTAGCAATCTGGTTTTGGCTACTTGTATAACCTGATATAAATATATTATTGAACCTATCAATTGTTATACTTTCAATAATATCTACATCTGAACCTCCAAAAAAAGTAGCCCACAGGAGTTGACCTGTAGGGCTAATTTTAGATATAAAACCATCAGCAGAACCACCACCAAATTGTGTTTGATGTGCATCATCAGTAGAGTCAAAAGAATTATTATTATTTGTTACACCAACTAAATAAATATTACCAGCGTTATCAATAACCGCATCGTTTACAACAACATTTTCATCACCATAATAAGTCGCCCAAGTTTTTTGAAAACTGGTTGATTGAGAAAAACTTAAATTATATAGTAATAATGTAAATAATAGTAACTTTTTCATATTTAACAATTGAAACAAATTCATTCCACAACAATTTTCTTAGTAAAAACTTCATTATCACTAGTAGTAATCTTAGCAAAATAAACTCCTTTAGATAAATTATCAGTTTTTATACTTGTTTCTTTAGCAATTAAATCTTGATTTAAAATTTTCTTTCCTAGTACATCATAAACTTCTAAAGCTACCGTTTCAAAGTTATCTTTATTTATTGAAATAGTAAATGTACCATTGTTAGGATTTGGGTAAATAGAAAAACTAGAAGAATTAAAATTTGTTGTAGCTAGTGGAACTTCTTCAAAATAAGCCACAAACATATTACTTTTAGGATAATTAAAATCATTTGGAGCATAAATAGTATATTGTGGTTGCAAACCATTTGCACTTGCAATATCTTGAGTACTATTAGTAAAACCTACTATAAAAAAATTGTTTTCAGATGGGCTACACATTAAATAATCATCCGTTAAAGTACCACCATAATAAGTGCCCCAAAGTTTTTGACCAGTATTATTAAAAACAGAAACAAAACCATCATAATCTCCAGTTAAATTTGTTTTAAAACCATTAGCAGTGGCTATGTTTTCTGTTTTGTTTGTTACACCACTTAAAAATACAACACCCTGATTATTGACTGATAAATTAGAAATATCTGAAAAATATGTATTTTGAAGTGGAGCAAATCCATTATAACTCGCCCAATCTCTTGTACCATTCTCATTAAATTGAGCCAATAACATTGAGTTAATTGTGTTTTCTTGAAAAACACCACTTGTTGAAAGATTTGATAAATTATACCAACCAGTAGAGTAAATTTTATTTTGATACGTTTCTAAAGAATTAGAGTATCTATTATCCGCAGAATTTGTTCCATAATATGTACTCCATAAACGCTGTCCATTAAAATCAAATTTAGAAATATAAGTTTCTAAACAACTAGCTGGTAAAGGTTGGTAACTTCCAGCAGTACCATAATAAGTATTATATAAATTTACATTTGGATTACATTCTGCACCAGTTCTACCTCCCAAAAAAATACCAGAATTAGAAACACTTAACGAATTTAGATAATTACTATATATACCATAATAGGTTGTCCAAATTCGTTGTCCATCAGATGAAAACTTAGTTAGTAAATAGTAAGCCCCATTATTTTGTTGTTGAAATACTCCAGTTGTTCCTAAATCTTCATTATTTGAATGTCCAATAATGTAAATGTTATTAATGTTATCACATTTTATATGTATAAAATTATTTCCTCCATTTGCACCATAAACATTTCCAGTTAATTCTCCGTCATCTAGAGTACTGCCATAATAAGTACTCCATAGTAACGATCCGCTAGAAGAAAACTTTGCAAACATAAAATCAAATTCTCCATTATTGTTAGTTTGATAAGAATTTGCAGAAGTAATCCCGGTTATACTATTAGTAGAACCTGCAATACAAATATTGTTATTATTATCAAATGTTATGGCAGAAATACTATCTACGCCTTCACCACCAAAATAAGTTGCCCAAACAATTGCACCTTGGTTGTTCATTTTAATAATAAAACCATCCAAATCTCCACCGGCAAAAGTACTTTGATAACATCCAGCAGTTGTAAAATTTGGTGCTACACCAGAAATTGAGTAAACACTTCCAACAATGTAAATATTACCAGCTTTATCTGCTTTACTATCTTTGAACCAAAAACGTTCATCACCTAGATAGGTTGCCCAATTACGCTGGTAATTTAAAGTTTGTGAAAAACTAAAGTTAGTTAGTACTAATGCAAAAAATAGTAACTTTTTCATTTTAGACATATTTTAAAAAGTAAAGCATACATAATAAATATGTATGCTTTATAAATTAACTATTGAATAAGAATATTATAAATTGGAGCTCCTGGTGTTCCCAGCACTGTATATTGTGCAGTAAAACCAGCTCCAGTTATAAAAGTAGGATATGGATTTGGATTAAAACCATTACCAATATAATAAATTATGTTATTAACCGTAAATCTAAAATAATAAAAACTTTGATTGGCACCACCAAGCCAAGCAGTATTAGCTGGTAAATAAGTAACAGCTCCAGTACTACTTATACTTTGCCAAGTAGGAATTGTTGGAGTACTTACAGTAGAATTATAAGGAAATCTTGTTAAACTTGCAGTATTAACCATTTTATAAGTAGTAAAAGGTAAAATATTAAATACTGACGACTTACTGTGTAATTCTGGATAAGAATTAGCTGTTGTTCTTGAAACAATATCAGTTGCTTGTATAGTCAAACCAGTATTATTTACAATATTTAATGTTTTTTGCGCAGTGCTATTTATAGTAAAAATAAATAATACTAGTATTGTTATGTATTTCATGTTATTAAATTTTTAATTAAAGATCTGTGAAAATTAAGCTATGCTCAAACTCAGTTGGTGTATTTTGAAAACCACCATAATCAACACTAATAGCTTGTGATGAATATACAATAGTTGATGGCGTTGAAACCCCAATTGTTCCACCGGCATTCAAATTAATAGTATTTGCAGTGTTGTAAATACTAAAAGTTAAATAGTTAAAATTTTGATTCGGTGTAATTGCATCTGCATAAAGCAATGCACTGGTTAAGTTAGTAAAACTACCATTTGGTCCTGGTGGCACAAATACAACTTTTCTCCAATTAGTAATAACAGGTGAAACTGTAGATAAAAATGGAAATTTTGTAGTACTGCTAGTATTTTTTAATATAAATTGACCACTATATGGTGCAAGTGTTATTTGAGTAGGTGAAACACTCGCACACCAAGGATAAGTTCCAGTTGGTGGCTTGGTTACAATCATATTTAATCTAATAGCCTTAGAGGATAAATTATAAACCGAAACTACTTTTTGAGCGTAAGAAACACCAAAAAATAATATAAAAATTAAAATATACTTTTTCATAATTAATTATTTTTAGTGTAAAGTTCATTTAATTCTTTATTGTATTTATCCAAAGCAAGAAGTACTAGTTCATCTGTAGTTAAATTAGTGTTACTTTTATATTCTATTTCATTAGCTTTTAATTCGTCAAGCAATTCAATAGAAACAGTTTGTATGTCATCATTAATTTCGACATTATTACTGTTTTTAAGATCAGTACTTTGAGAAGATTTAGATAATAACCATAAATTAAGCTTTTTTTCAAACTCAATCATTTTGGGCGTTTTAATAATATTATTTCCAACACTTTTTAATTCAGTAGTACTAAGATTCTCATCTTCTTTACTACACGAACTCAGTCCTAAAATTGCAATCATTAAAGAACTTACAATAAATAATTTTTTAATTCTAATCATAATTAAATGTTATATGTTGGTTTTAAACAACGAGTTAAAAAAATGTTTTTTAGATATCTGATTTCAAAGTAAATACATAATGACAAGTATTATTAAAAATTAACGATTATTTTGTAATTTAATTAAGAATTATTTAAAAATACTTGTTATTTTTTACATTATATTTATTGAGTATATGTTAAAAATTTAGAAATAATTTATACTTTTTTGTTAATGCTAAATCGCTTAATAACTATAAATTTAAATTTTAACGAATTTTCCTATTTTACAATAAAAATTAATATTTTGCTAAATTGTATTGTATTTTTGAAGTTTTAATTATTAAAAAATGAACGAGTTAAACCAAGAAACCAGTCCGTATTTATTACAACACGCCAACAATCCAGTACATTGGAAAGCTTGGAATGAAAAAACATTAGCATCAGCAATACAACAAAATAAACTAATTATAATTTCTGTGGGCTATTCTGCTTGCCATTGGTGCCACGTTATGGAACACGAAAGTTTTGAAGACAATGAAGTTGCACAAACAATGAATGACTATTTTATAAACATAAAAGTAGATCGCGAAGAACGTCCAGACATAGATGCTGTATACATGAAAGCCGTGCAAATAATGACTTCTCATGGTGGTTGGCCAATGAATGTAGTGTGTCTTCCCAACGGAAAACCAATTTGGGGTGGAACTTATTTTAAAAAACACGATTGGATTCATTACTTATTACAACTTCAGGAATTGTATGTTTCCAATCCAGAAAAGTTAATAGAATATTCATTAAAATTATATGATGGATTACAAGCAATGAGTGTAATTCAAAATGAAAATGAAACATCCCAATTTAATTTTGAAAACATAGAATTACTTCTTCAAAAATGGCAAAAAAGTTTCGATTTAGAATTTGGAGGAATGGCGCGTTCACCTAAATTTATGATGCCAACCAATTATGAGTTTTTGTTGCGTTACGGTTATCAAACAAAAAACCAACCACTACTCGACTTTGTAAATCTTACCTTAACCAAAATGGCTTATGGCGGACTTTTTGACACTATTGATGGCGGATTTTCACGCTATTCTGTAGATATGAAATGGCACGTTCCACATTTTGAAAAAATGTTATACGACAATGGTCAACTGGTTTCTTTATATGCAAACGCTTATAAATTAACTCAAAATAAACTGTACAAAGAAGTTATTGAAAAAACACTTTCGTTTGTAGAAAAAGAATTTTTAACCTCAGAATTCGGATTTTATTCTGCACTTGATGCTGACAGTTTAAATGCAGAAAATCATTTAGAAGAAGGTGCATTTTATGTTTGGATAAAACTAGAATTACAAAAAATTCTAAAAGAAGATTTTCAGTTGTTTTCTCAAGTTTTCAATGTTAACAAATTTGGCTTTTGGGAAAATGAAAACTATGTTCTAATTCAAAATCAATCATTATTTGAAATTGCTTTACAAAATAATATTTCAGAAAATGAACTTCATAAAAAGAAAATTTCTTGGGAAAAACTACTTTACAACGAACGAGAAAAACGAAACAAACCAAGACTAGACGATAAATGTCTTTGCTCTTGGAATGCCATAATGCTTAAAGGTTTTATTGATGGGTACAAAGCAACTCAAAACGAAAAATATTTAGAAATTGCTTTAAAAAATGCAGCTTTTATAGAATCAAAATTTCTTCAACCTGAGGGAAATTTATTTCATAATTATAAAAACAGAAGTTCCACAATTAACGGATATCTTGAAGATTATTGTTTTGTAATTGATGCTTTTATAGGAATGTATCAAATTACTATGAATGAAAATTGGTTGCAAACTGCTAGGCAATTAACCAGTTATTGTTTGGATAATTTCTATGACGAAACAACGCAATTTTTTAGATTTACATCTATAAAAGACGAAGCATTAATTACTACACATTTTGAAATTGAAGACAATGTAATTCCAGCATCCAACTCGGTTATGGCAAATAATTTAGTTGTTTTAAGTATTTATTTCAACAATTCTCATTACGAAAAAATTGCCCAACAAATGTTGCATCATGTATTAGAAAATATCGATTATCCATCAGCATTTTCTAATTGGCTAAATGTTTCATTACATTTTTCAGATACGAATAGAGAACTCGCAATAACAACTAAAAATGCTTTAGATTATTTACAAAAAATAAATTCGCTTTATTTGCCAAATGTAATAGTCGCTGCAACCAATAAAATTTCTGGTTTGCCTTTTCTTGAAAATCGCTTTCAAGAAAATGAGAGTTTATTTTACTTGTGTCAAAATAAAACTTGTGAATTGCCTAGTGAAGATTTTAATGAAATTATCACCTCAATTTTTAACAATTAATTTAAAAATTTCGTACTATTGCAGATTAACCACTAAAAAAGAAATTATTATGGGATTAGGAAGTTTTTTTAAAAATTTATTTGGTTCTGCTAAAGAAAATATTGAATCTGTAGCCGATAAAGTAGAAGATTTTGCAGGTGATGCAATTGAAAAAGCTAAAGTTGCTGCTGCACCTTATGTTGATAAAGTAGAAGATTTTGTAGATCAAGCTAAAGATAAAGTTGCTGAGCATATTCCTGGAGCTAAAGATGCAATAGAAAATGCTTATGAAACTGTAAAAGAAAAAGCAGGAGAATTTGCTGATAAAGCAGAAGAATTTGCAGGAAATGCAGTAGAAACTGTAAAAGAAAAAGTAAGCTCGTTTACTGATGGCGCAGAAGATAAAGTTGCCGATGCAACTGAAACTGTAGCTGCAACTGCTGCTGCAACAGCTACGAAAGTAGAAGATGCAGTTGAAGAAAAAGTAGCTGATGTTGAGCAAAAAGTTGACGACGCAACTGATAGAGTTGAAGAAGCTGCTGACTAATTATAATTAGAAATAAATATTTACTATTTTTGTAAAACAAATTAAATCACGCCTTGTGCGTGATTTTTTTTATAAAAAACTATGAAACTACTAATCGAAATTGACTATTTTACTAAATATACTAATGCAATTGTAAACGTATTAATTGATTATACTCCAAAATTAATAGCCGCAATTTTGATGCTATTAATTGGTGTTTGGATAATTAAAATCATTAACAAAATTGCTATTAAAGTAATGTTGAAACGAAAATTTGATCCAACATTAATCGAATTTTTATCTGACATTATTTTTTGGGGTTTAAGAATTGTTCTTTTTATTGCAGTTATTACAAAACTTGGTGTTGAATCGTCATCATTTGTGGCAATTCTTGGCGCTGCTGGTTTGGCTGTTGGATTATCATTGCAAGGTTCATTGTCTAACTTTGCTGGCGGAATGCTAATTATACTTTTTAAACCATTTAAACTTGGCGATTCTATTGAAGCACAAGGTGTTAGTGGCGAAGTTATTGACATTCAAATATTTGTCACACAATTACTTACAGGAAACAATCAAGTTATATTTTTACCAAATGGCGCTTTGTCTAACGGAACAATTATAAATTATTCTAGTAACGAAACTCGAAGAACTGATTTAACGATTTCACTTTCGTATGAAACCAATATTAAAGAAGCAAGACAATTGGTTTTAGATGTTATGAAAAGTAATCCAAAAATTTTAAAATCGCCAGAACCAGTTGTAGTTGTTAGAGATTTAACAGATAATGCAATTAGATTGGCCATTAGAGCTTGGACTAAAAACGAAGATTTTGGAGAAGTTTCTTCAGATTTATTAGAAAATACCAAAACCGCTTTCGACCTAAAAGGAATTGTAATTCAACCTTATACTAGAGAAAGTAGTAAAGAATAATTTACTTTGCAAACATAAAATCTTTTAAATAATAAGGTTCATAATAAGCAACGTCTTCAAAACTATTTCCAAGAAATTTTTTATATGATAATGAACTCATTTCTTTAGCCGATGGATATTTTATTTCGTCAAGAAAAACAAAATTAGGTTTGGTTAAAATTGCTTTTGCTTTTTCATTGCTGTCGCCTATAAAATAAATTTTTTCTGTAATTTCATTAAAACTATTTTCGGTCAAAATTTCGGCTTCCACTTTTCTAATTATTTCTTTATCAGAATTGAAAACTGCACTATAAACTTCCATTCGTCTGGCATCAATCATTGGAATTATAAATCCATCAGAAAATAAAACTTGGTTTGCAAGTGAAGTTAAAGTATCTACAGAAATTAGCGGAATATTTAAAGAAAAACTCAAACCCTTAGCCGCAGAAACTCCAATTCGTAAACCAGTGTATGAACCTGGACCAGAACTTACTGCAATAGCATTTAAGTCATTTATAGAAATTCCAGCTTCGGCAATTATTTCTTCAATAAAAACGTGTAATTTTTCAGCATGAGAAAATCCTATTTCTGCAATTTCTTTACATAAAATTGTTTTTCCGTCTTTGGCTAATGCTACAGAACAGTTTTTGGTTGCAGTTTCTATGTTTAAAATGTAAGGCACGATTTTGTATTTTTTGTTTGTGTTTATTCTTCCGATTGCTTTCGGAAACGCTCAGGATTACAAAATTAGTATATTTTTAAAAATTATTTTTTGTTTATATTGACTTTGTTTGCATTCCTTCGACTGGCGCTCAGGATGACAGTGTGAATAAGTTTTTAAAATTTATGCTCTTATTCAAATTGACTTTGTTTGCGTTCCTTCGATTGCGCTCAGGATGACAAAGTGAGTAAAATTTTAAAATTGATATTTTATTTAAATTGATTTAGTTTGCGTTCCTTCGACTGCGCTCAGGATGACAGTGTGAATAAGTTTTTGAAACTAAAATTGATTTTTGAAATTGATTTTTGAAATTGAAATTGAAAAGTAATTTTCAAAAACCTGCAAAATTCAAACTGAAAACTGATCACTGAAAACTATAAATCATTTCTTCTTTTCATCAACTTTAACAGCAAGTTTAACCTTATCTCCAGAATTTAAATCTTTAGAAACGGTAATGTATGGACCAATAATAACTTCATCGCCTTTCTTTAATCCAGAAAGAATTTCAATATTGGTATCGTCTTGAATTCCTGTTTTTACAATTCTAATTTTAGCTTTGTCTCCAACTTTTACAAAAACGCATTCTAGTTTTTTATCTGATTTTTGTTTTGGTTTATCAGGATTATTTTCATCATCAATTTTAATTTTACTAACTGCTGTAGTATCCGATTTTACAACTACTGAACTAATCGGAATTCCAATTACACTTTCTTTTCTAGTAGTCATTATATCTACTGTTGCAGTCATTCCTGGTCTAAATGGCGAAAACGTTTCTGGTTTTCCTTCTAGTAAATCTTGATATGATTCTTTTATAATTCTAATTTTTACTTTAAAATTGGTTACTTGATCGGCAGTTGTTGTAGAACTTGCAGAATTAGAAATGCTAGTTACAATTCCTTTAAAAACTTTTTTAAGATAAGCATCAACTTGAATATTGGTACTGTCTCCAATACTAATTTTTACAATATCATTTTCGTTTACATCAACTTCAACTTCCATATTATTAAGGTTGGCAACACGCAATATTTCTGTTCCAGTCATTTGTTGTGTTCCCAAAACTCGTTCGCCAAGTTCTACATTTAGCATAGAAATTGTACCATTTTCTGGAGCATAAATTGAAGTTCTTCCCAAGTTATCTTTGGCTTCTTTTACCGTTGCAGAGGCACTTTGAACATTGTAGTAAGCCGATTGTTTACTTGCTTTTGCAACTTCAAATGATGCAATTGCTTTATCCCAATCTGACCTTGAAATTATTCCTTTGTCAAACAATGTTTTGTTTCTATTATAATTGGCTTGAGCTTCTTTAAATGAGGCGTCAGCTTGATTTAGTCCTGCTTTTGTACCAGAATAATTAGAAACAGAACGATCAACTCCAGAAGTATATAAATCTGGATTAATTCTTACTAACAATTGTCCTTTAGTAACAACTTGTCCTTCTTTTATTGGTAATGCAATAATTTCTCCAGAAACTTCAGATGATATTTTAACTTCAATTTCGGGTTGTATTTTTCCTGTTGCAGATACTGTTTCTACAATTGTAATTTCATTTGCTTTAGCAGTTTCAATTTCAATTGCATTATCTCTATCGCCAAAAACTCCAGTTTTAGACAAAATTACTAATAGAATTATAATTCCTAAAAGTGCACCAATAATTATTTTTACTTTTTTTGACATAATCGTATTGTTAGTTTTATTCTTTTTTATTTATTTTATATGAATTATTTCTAATATGAATGCTCATTGTTACAAATCCACAAATTATTATTGGTACAAATGAATCAAGTTTTCTAAAATAAATTATCAATAATCCAAAAATGGCTCCTACTGAGAATCCTTTTAAACATTCTATAAAAATCTTAAAATTTTCAAATTTAAAATTCATACTTAATTTGTTTGCATAATTGGAATTCCAAAATAAAATTCTACCACTTTTACTTTAAAAACTGCATCGAATTTAGTTCTTAAAACTTCAGATTGAGCGTTGGCATATAATGTTTGCGCTTGATTGTAATCGAAACTATTCATCAATCCTACAGCATATTTTTCTTTGGCATAATTTAATGCTTCACTTCTTGCTTCTAGCGATGTAACCGAAGCTTCATAAGCATTTATTGCACCTTTTGCATCTGTAATTGCAGTGTAAACATTTCTTTCTAAATCTAAATTGGCTTGTTTAGATGCAATTTCAGTTATTTCAAAAGCAACTTTAGAACGTTCTACATTATTTTTTACAGAAAATCCGTTAAATATTGGAACAGAAATTTGAACTCCAAAACTCTGACCTTTATTATTACTTAATTGATCAAAAAATGGATCTGGATTTCCCAAAACAGCAGAAAAATTGGGTTGAATAACATTTTGTCCTGTTCCGTCAACTTGTCCAATAACTGAAGTAGGATTTTGAGCATTTGGTACAATTCCAACTACTTGCTGAGAATAACCTACTCTTGTGTTGAAGTTATAAAATCCAGAAACAGTAGGTTGAAAAGCACTTTTAGCAATAGAAATATCTTTTTGTGCCAACTCAAGATTGGTTTTTGCAATTTTAATTTCAATTCTATCTTGCTTGGCTTTGTCTATAATTGTTTGAGGTTTTTCTAGCATTGTTGTGCTTTCTTTTGGCTCATAATTAGCATCAGCAATATCAAAATTTTCAAAATCTTGTAGTTGAAGTAATTGCGCCAAACTCAATTTAGAAATAAACAAACTGTTTTCTGCCGCCACAACTTTTTGTTTATCAGTTGCAACTGTTGCTTTTACATCAAGCAAATCTCCTCTTGGCACAACTCCAGCACTAACTAATTCGTTAGTTCTAGTAAATTGTTTTTCATCATTGGAAAGCAATTCTTTTTGAACTTTTAAATTTTCTTTATTAAAAAGTATTTGAAGATAAGCATTGGCAACATTTAATGAAATATCATCTTTAATTTTTGTTAATTGATATTGTGATGCAAGAATTGCAAGATTGGCTTTTCTTAATCGATATTGATTCTGTAAACCATTATAAATAGTAACATTGGCACTTAATCCTGCCGAAGTAAATTGTGTAGTTTGATTTTCTAATAAACCAGTAGTAATATTTTGATTCAATCCAATATTCCACGAATGAGAAGCATTGGCATTTACATTTGGAAGAAAATTTCCGAAAGCCGTTTTTTTATCAATTAGTGCAGTTTTATTTTCTAAATCGGTTTGAAGAACAGAAATATTATTTTTTAATGCATACTCAACGCATTCTTGTAACGTCCATTTTTTAGCTTGCCCAACAGATGAAAATGCGGTCAACATTAAAAAAAGAATTCCTATTTTACCAAAATTGTTTTTCATACTATTTATTCCAAAGTGAATACAATGCATTGCAAATTTAATCGTTTTAAACTAAAATGAGTTAAATTTTTATTTCTAATCAGACGTTGGAAATGTTTTTTTGTTACATTCACATCGGAAAAAAATTTCAATGTCGAAATCAATTTCAATTTCAATATCAAAAATCAATTTCAATATTAATTTCAATGGTTAAAATCTATTTAAAATTTAAAGACTATTTTGTCGCACTTTTTGTCAATCTGACGCAGGAAGATTCTCCAAAAACTATGCAAAAAATAAATTCAATATCAAAAATGAAAAAAATACTTTACCTAATAATTCCGTTTTTAACAATCAGTTGTGCTACATCAAATAAAATTGCTTCATTAAAACCAGAACCATCTAAAAATGTTCCTATGGCATATAAAACCAACACCTCATTTGTAAGTATGCCTATGGAAATTACGATGAAAGAAATTGAAAATCAGTTAAACAAATCATTAACCGGATTGATTTATGAAGACAATGACATGAAAGATGATAAATCTGAAATGAAAATTTGGAAAACTGGAACTATTAAAATTTCAGAAAAAGGAGGAAAAATTCAATCGATAATTCCATTAAAAATTTGGGGCAAAATTAAATATGGTACAGAGTTTATGGGATTAAACGATACTCGCGAACTAGATTTAAATGGAACAATAACTTTGGTAAGTGATGTTAAATTATCTAACTGGAAAATGAACACAACATCAGTAATTGAAGATTTCGAATGGGTAGAAAGTCCAACAATTCTTGTAGCTGGAAAAAAAGTTCCAATTACTTATATTATTACGCCAACATTATCATTATTCAAATCTAAAGTTGCAAAAACAATTGATGATGCAATAGAAAAATCGTGCGATTTTAAACCTTATGTGTTACAAGTTTTAGAAAAAATGAGTACGCCATTTCAAACCAGTGAACAATATGAAACTTGGTTTAAATTGAATCCAATAGAAATGTATGTTACTGATGCTGTGTTGCAAAAAAGCAAAATTGTAATGGATTTAGGATTGAAATGCAGTATGCAAACCATGGTTGGACAAGAACCTAAAACCAGTTTTAACAAAGATTCCATTTTGTTTAAACCAGTTACCAAAGTTCCAGAAAAAACTACTGCTACAATTGCTGCGGTTTCTACTTATGAAAGTGCTTCGCGAATAATTACTAAGAATTTTCAAGGAAAAGAATTTGCCTCTGGAACTAGAAAAATTGTGGTTCAAAAAGTAGCACTTTGGGCAAAAGATGGCAAAATGATAATTGAATTAGATATGACAGGAAGCATTAATGGAAGCATTTATTTGTCTGGAATTCCTAATTATAATGCGATAACTAAGGAAATTTATTTTGATCAAATGGATTATGTTTTAAACACCAAAGGCATTTTAACCAAAACTGCCAATTGGTTGTTGCAAGGCACAATTTTAAAGAAAATTCAAACTAATTGTCGTTATTCTATTCAAGAAAATCTTGATGAAGCTAAGAAAAATATGTTGCCTTATTTAAGTAATTATTCGCCAATGAAAGGCGTTTTTGTAAACGGAACTTTGGCCGATTTTGAATTTGAAAAAGTAGAATTAACTAATGAAGCTATAATTGCTTTTATCAATACTAGCGGAAAAGTTAATGTTCGTATTGATGGAATGGAGTAAATGATTGAATTATTCCTTGTATATTTGGGAAACTTTTAATGGAAAGTTGCAACAATTAATTAGTTACTTGACATTTCAGAACCCGACATGAAAAAACGACTATTCATATTAATTTCATTTACAATTTTCAATTTTGGAAATGCTCAAAATTGTATTGACTTAGATCTTTCTAAAGTATATGATTTTGATGTTATGCTAAGATCCAAAGACAATAAAGATTTGGGTAAAGCTGAAATAATTATTGTAATTCATGACAAAACAAAACAAAAAAAAGTCCAAACAATAAATATAGAAAGTGAATTCATTTTGAAATCTAAAAGCTTTAAAGAATGTCAGAACAATAAAAAATATTTTGCAAATGAATATTTAAAATCAAATGAAAATGATTTTGGAGATTTGATTGTTGCTGACTTAAATTTTGATGGAAAAGAAGATATAGCAATAAAACGTGAAGAAGGTGGAAATGGTGGACCACTTTATAATTTCTATATACAGTCAAAAAATCAGAAGTTTATACTGGACACATATTTGTCTAATGAAATGACTTACTTCCCAGATTATATTGACATTGAAAATAAAACATTGCATATACATGTCAGAGTAAACAGTGCAACTGAAGAAGGAATTACATATTATTACGATGAAAAAAATAAAACTTGGAGCGTAATAAAAAAATAATGTATAGAAATTAAGAAACGTCAGGTAACAGCCGTTTCAAGAAATGGTGAAAAATGTGCAAAATTCACATTTTTCTTTCGCAATAATTTTATCTTTAACAAAAAATAAAAAGTTACGAACTTCGTAACTACTGCAAACCATAAAAAGTTATCCTGTATAAGTTTCAGATTGATAAAATCGCCTATTTATGACCAAACCATATAAAATAATTTCGTTCATTTATAGAGTTATTCTAGGATTATCAATTCCGTTTTTTCTAATCGTTGACTCCATCCTTACTGAGGTTCATCAGAATGAAAATAATCTTGGATTATGGGCTGCATTATTTAGTATTATAACTTTAATAGTAGTTACAACGTTTCATGAGTTAAGAAATAACAATAAATACAAGATTTTTGTTCAGTTTTTTGTTTGCATCTTTGTGTTAATGAGCTTAGTGTTTCTGGTATTTTCGATTTCACAAGTCAATGAAGGACTTTACCTTATCACTTTTTCATTACTCATGTTAACATTTGTAAATGCAGTTTTACTTTTTTATTTGATTCAAGACCGAAAATATAATCACAACGACTAACAGCGATTTAGCGAAGTTGCGGAACATCACACTAATTTTGAATCTTTAAGAGAATTCTGTAATTTAATGCACCTTCTATTCCTTCTTCTTATTATACATTCTAAAAATTAAATACCCAACAATACCAACTAACACGTAAGGAATTACCATTAAATAAACAATTCCGTCATTCACGGCTTCAACTTTTGTTGCGTTTCCTTCACTTTCTAATGATGCTCTGCACATGGCGCATTGCGCTTTTATAGTATAAGAATTTAAAAAAGTAAACATAAATAAAATTGTCACAAGACACTTTCTTAGAAGATTTTGAAACTGTCCAACTTCCATCTTCCATCTTCCATCTTCCAACTTCCAAATTCCATCCTCCAACTTCCAAATTCCATCTTCCATCTTCCCAACTTTATTTTTACTTAACATAATAAGGTGAAATCATTAAATATACAATTACGCCAGTAATGGCAACATACAACCATATTGGAAACGTAATTCTTGCCAATTTCTTGTGTCTTTCAAAGTTTCCAGACAATGCTCTAACATAAGTAAATAACACAAACGGAATTACAATTATTGACAATCCAATGTGCGAAATCAAGATAAAATAATATAAAAATCTAATGGAACCAACCAATTCTTTTTCATTTCCGTCTAGAATATTATTATGATTTATGTCGCCAAATTTTACAGAATTAGACGTTAAATGATAAGCAACATACATTACTAAAAAAACTATAGAACATGCAATTGCACTTGTCATAAATTTTTTATGTAATTCTTTTTTCTTGTTTAAAATAGAAATTAATCCTGCAATTAATAAAACTGCTGTTAATGCATTTATTGAAGCATAAATTGGTGGTAAAAACGATAATGGTTCTACTATAATGCCAAAATCTTTTAGTTTAAAACTAAACATCACAGCAACTGCAACTGGTATTACAATTGAAACAATTATTATTGGTAAATTTAATTTTTTTTCTAATGTTGAACTTTCCATTTTACTCTTCTAATAATTTTTTAATGTCTTCTTTTATTGCATCTACTCCACTTTTAACTAAACCATCATAATATAAAACTGGATTGTTATTTTTATCTTTTCTACATCTAATGTTGCCTTTCTTGTCTATTAATGCAAACATTCCTGAATGTTCAAATCCGCCATTTGCTTTAGCATTTTCTCCTACGCCAAGATAAAAACCATTATTAGCAATGTTATAAATATAGTCTTTATTGCCAGTTAAAAAATTCCAATTAACAGATGTTACACCCAAATCTTGCGCATGCTTTTTTAAAACTTCTGAAGTATCATTTGCAGGATTTATTGTTATTGATGCAATTGCAAAATCTTTATCTTTTATAAACTCTTTTTCCAACACCAACATATTTTTGTTCATAATAGGACAAATTGAAGGACAAGTAGAAAAGAAAAATTCTAAAACATATACTTTTCCTGCATAATCTTGATTGGTGATTTTTTTATTATTCTGATTGGTTAACTCAAACTTTGGAGCTTGTCTAATAATTTGTAAAGTAGTATCAATTTTTTTATTATTTCCTTCACTCATTCGGTCGTTTTTTACAACAGTTCCGTCTTTTATTCTATTTACAATTTTAGGAACAAAAATAATTCCGAAAACTAAAATAATTAATGATATTCCTATATAAGATTTGTTTTTCATACTGTTACTTAAATTTTTCTAGTAGCATTTTTATTCTTTTTTAATGCCAATCTGTATTCGGCTAAAATTACTTTTACATCATCAGTCATTTCATTATGCAACTCAGATACTAACTTGGTATTGTAACCTTCTCTATATTCAACATCACCTTTTACACTCTTGCCTTTTCTACCACGAAGATTTAATTTCTTATCTATAATAAAAACATTTTCTGTTCCTAAATCACTATCTAAAGTAGCTTCTAATTTTAAACTGGAATAAAAATTAGTTATTTCATTTGGCGAAGCAAAAACAAATTTCCATCCAGAAATTGATCCAAGCTTTTTTAAATCTAACATCATTTTTTCTGTTTCTAATTTGGCTTCTTCTGGAACTACCATTACAATTTGAAAATCTTTAAATTCTTCATTTTTTTTATAGATTTTTTCATAAAGATTAAAGAAATTTCCTTTTCTAGCCATGATTTTATTACCAGGAAACCCAACAATAGAAATTTTATTTTTTAATAAAACTGGTTTATCATTTACAGATTTAAAGGTTGTAATATCAAAAACAGATTTTGTGAGAATTGGTAATTTTCCAAAACTATTAATACCAGATGCAAAGAAAAGATAGGCAACCAATGGTAAAATAAATAATACAAAAAGAACGATATTTTTTTTCATTAGAATTATGAAATTAAGATAGTACAAAAATAAAAAAAAGGCATCCAATGGACACCTTTTTATTGAATTAATATTTTGTTAAAAATTCCATTTAATTGTAGAATTCTTAAAAACTCCAAATATATAATGTCCTTCGGTTAAGAGAATGAATATTAAATATAGTATTAAAAATATTGCGGTTGCAACAACCATCCATCGCAAGGCAACAACTTCACCTTCCATGTGCATAAAAGCCCAAACTATATAGTAAGCTTTATAAATTGTTAGTATAATGAAAATCCAGTTAAGTAAGTTCATTCCTAAAAAATCAGTTTTAAAAAGCATATCTGGTTTGTAAATACCTAAAGTAACTTCTACAATTGTTACAAATGATAACAATCCAAAAACAAACCAAATTCTCTTTAAATTAGAAACGTGTTCGTGTGACATAATATATATTTCTAAAAAATTAAACTAAATAGAAGAATGTAAATACAAATACCCAAACTAAATCGACAAAGTGCCAATAAAGTCCAACTTTTTCAACCATTTCATAACTTCCTCTTTTTTGGTATGTTCCTAAAAGAATGTTTATAAAAATAATGATATTGATAATTACACCTGAAAATACGTGAAAACCGTGAAATCCTGTAATAAAGAAAAAGAAATCGGCAAACAATTTACTTCCATATTCATTATGTTGCAAATTCGCACCTTCTACTACTTGAGTTGCTTGCGCCAATCTTTTTTCAGATTCTGCTCTAGATAAAATAAATTTATGTTTGGAAGAATTTAATCTAGCATCTTCATTTAAACCTTCGGCTGTAACAATTGTACCTGAGCCATTTATAACTTCTGTACGAATTAATAAATCTGGTCTAGCTTTAAAACCAGCTTGAACTTCGGCAACAGAATAATTTGTCACTGGATCACCACTCATAAACCATCTACCTTTTCCTGGCGTAAGTTGTTCTCTATCTTCTGGAAGAGTAACTGCAAACTTTTCTAGTGCAATACGTTCACCTTTAGCATCAACAAACTGAAGAATACTTCCACCTTTTGTTTCTATTGCTCCATATTCACCTTTGATAAAATTTTTCCATTCCCAAGCTTGAGAACCAACAAAAATCATACCTCCAATTATTGTTAAAAACATATAAAATGCTACTTTTCCTTGCTTCATTTGATGGCCAGCATCAACAGCCAAAACCATTGTTACTGATGAAAATATCAAAATAAAAGTCATTAAAGCAACATAGTACATTGGCGCAGTAATGCCATGCATAAACGGAAAGTGCGTAAACACTTCGTCTGCCAAAGGCCAAGTTTCTATAAATTTAAATCTAGAAAAACCGTAAGCTGCTAAAAATCCTGAAAAGGTTAATGCATCTGAAACGATGAAAAACCACATCATTAATTTTCCGTAACTTGCTCCTAATGGCTCATTTCCGCCATCCCAAGTTTTTCCTACAGTTTGTGCAGTTGTAACTGTCGATCCCATAAAAAGTAATAGTTAAAAAGTTCCCAAATTTACGTTTTTTTCTTATTTAAAGAAATATAAAAACAAAAATAAATAAATCCATAATAAATCAAGAAAGTGCCAGTACATTGCACCAAGCTCAATACCAATAAATTGGCTTGAATTATACTTTTGTTTAAAATGATTATAAATAATAATTAACAAAGAAATTATTCCTCCAGCAAGGTGTAAAAGGTGTGCAAACACAACAACATACAAAAATGAAATAGTAATTGCGCCACTTCCACCAACTGGAACTAATCCTTTTTTAAACAACTCGTTAAAACCTTCAAATTGTAAATATACAAAAGCAATTCCAAGTGCTAAAGTTGCTAATAATAATAGTGTTGTAGTTTTTCTGTCGTCTTTTTGAATTCTTAATTTTGAAAAATGAAACGTTACACTACACAAAATTATGGTAATTAAACTATAAAAAAATGGCATTGGCATTTCAAAATCTTTCATCCAATCGGTTCTAGATTTACTAACCACATAAGCACTTGTTAATCCAGCAAACATCATTGTCATGCTTATCATTGCAAAAAGCAATAATAATTTATAAGAACGATTGCTTCTTTTTTTATGTTCTTCGGCTGTCATTGTCATAACTATCGTAAAAATTTATCTGTTATATAAATTATTTGTAACAAAGTAATATAGGAAACACTTACCAACATTAAAGTTTTAGCAGCTTTTGGAGTTCTATTCTGATACAGTTTTACAGCATAAAGTAGCATCCATAAACCTAAACCAAATACTAAAATTGCCGAGATTATTGAAATTTTTAATTGTCCGGTATAACCCAAAACTGGTAAAAGCGATGCAATAATTAACCAACCTGTGTATAATAATATTTGAGTTGCGGTTTTCGTGTCTCTTTTTCCTGTTGGAAGCATAAAAAATCCTGCTTTTTCGTAATCTTCATATAAAAACCATCCAATTGCCCAAAAATGTGGAAACTGCCAAAAAAACTGAATTAAAAATAACGTTCCGGCTTCTATACCAAAATGATCTGTTGCGGCAACCCAACCCAATAAAAACGGAATTGCTCCAGGAAACGCACCAACAAATACCGAAAGTGGCGTCATTGTTTTTAATGGCGTATAAACCGATGTGTATAAAAATATAGAAATCGCACCAAACATTGCTGTTTTAGGATTGATAAAATAAAGTAAAATCAAACCAATAATTGTGAGTAAACTTGCTATAAACAAAGCCATATTTGGCGTCATTCTTTTGGCTGGAACTGGACGATTTTTAGTTCTGTCCATCAATACATCAAGGTCTTTTTCAATAACTTGATTGTAAGCATTAGAAGCGCCAACCATACAATAACCGCCAATACACAACATTAATAAAACACTCCAACTAAAAGGATGATTCTTGTCAAAACCCAATAAATATCCTGCAACAGACGAAAACAAAACGCTTACCGCAAGCCGAGCTTTGGTTATTTCAAGAAAATCTTGATAAATTGTTTTTGGAGAAAATGTTTGTGCGGTTGCGTTCAAGCTAAAAAGTTGTTTGTATTTTTTAATTGTGCAAAGGTACGAATTACATTGTAGAATTTATGGTGTAGTTTTTAGATTTTTTTTCTAAACAATAGTTAATGTTTTATCAATGAATTTTTTGTTTATAACTTGTGCTGATGATTGTCAAAAGCGAATGGTTTGGGTATTTTCTACTATGCATTTTCCTGCTGTACATTCCAATCTGCATAATTTCTTGTCGCAATTATGCAGGATTTCCATTGCCATCACGGCTAGATTGTTTTTGTCTTTTGTGAAATTCTTTTTTTTAACTTTAATTTTTTTGCCACAGATTGAACGGATTGAACGGATTTTTCAGAGATTTTTAATGAAAAAATGTCATTCTGACGAAGGAAGAATATTTGCAAACAACGTTTTGTATGGTTGTTTTTCACACACGAATTACACGAATTTTCACGAATTTCTAAACGCGAACTTGTCATTCTGATGAAGGAAGAATCTTTGCATATAATGTTTTGTATAGTTGTTTTTCACACACGAATTACACGAATTTTCACGAATTTCTAAACGCAAACTTGTCATTCTGACGAAGGAAGAATCTTTGCAAACGATGTTTAGTATAGTTGTGAAGATTCTTCGTGCCTCAGAATGACAAGATTGTGGTTATTTTTAGACACTAATTACACGAATTTTCACGAATTTCTAGACGCGAACTTGTCATTCTGACAAAGGAAGAATCTCTGCAAACAATATTTAGTAAAGTTGTGGAGATTCTTCGTGCCTCAGAATGACAAGATTGTGGTATGGTTTGCTTTGATTTAGATTGTGTGACTTCTCCTTTCGTCGAAATAACAAAATAGTTTTAAAACCCAAGATTTTAAAAAAAGAAAAAAATAATTTAGCCCAGATAGAATGGAATAACATCCCGATTTTTATCGGGATTTATGCAATGAAAGCTGGAACCTGCCTGCCGGCAGGCAGGAATGGTTTGCTTAAATGCCCAAGCCAATTGCTACTGATATTCATCAGCACAAGTACTAATAATCGAAATACCAATTGAAAATATCGCATCGTAAACCTAGAGAAAACCAAGTTGTAGTTTCTTTTTTAATTAAATCGGTTGCTATTGTTGGGCTAAAATTTCTATAAATTAAACTTCCAAAAACTTTTAAATTGGTGCTTGGATTTATTAAATATCCGGCTTGTAAATCGGCAATAACTATAGTAGTTTTATTTCCTTGACCAATTTTTACGCCTGTATCATACGGACGAATTTCATCGTAATCTTTATAAATGTTTCCGCCATAATTATTGGTGTCTGTTGCTGTGTCTAGATCTAATCCACGAATTCCGTAAGTAAGTTTGGCATCGGCAAAATATCTTCCTTTGTGGTAACGAGCAATTGCAAGTAATTCTTTGGCATTTCCACCCCAATTGTGTCCTAAACTTTGGTTGTTGTGACCGTAATTGGTTAAAACTTCACTGTGCGCATACACATACGGACGAATGTGATTGTATTCAACCTGCAACAATAAATTATTGATATTGAATGCATTATAATATTTTAAACCAACTTGGTAAGCAAATTTATTCTTCCAACTTTGGTTTTGATTTTTTACTTCGCCAAGAGAAAATTCGTCTAATAAAAATTGTGCGTAAAAATTAACTTGACTGTTAAATTTGTATTTGGTTGTTAATCCTAGCAAGGCATTTCCGCTTCTAGATGACGATGCAAATTCTACTGCGCGATAAAAAATTATTGGATTTACAAAACTTACATCGAAACCTCTATCGTTTTGATTGCTCCAAACTACGCTTTCGAAAAGTCCTAGATTGAAACGCTTGGTAACGTTCCAACTAAGGTAATGATTTGCTACATATTTGGTAGCATACGTTCTGTCTACAGTAACTTCTGGACGCACATCTTTCATCCAAGTGTAGGTATTTGTATATTTTATTTTCCAAAAATTGGTGTTAATTTTAAAATATGGATATGGACTTGCGCCATCGCTAAAAAGCAACGATCGATAACCATCGCCAATAAAATTGCGACCATAACCCAATTGCAAATTGATAAATTTACTTGGCGTAAAGGTTAAATTGGCTTCGGCAAGTGGAAAATCGTAGCTGTCAGTTTTAAATTCTTTTGCAATTCCTATTCCTGGAATTATTGCCGGATTTCCGCCTGCTGGTTTAATAGAATTTGCATAATTATTAAAATAATCGGCAAACCTACCTTGACTTTCATAAATTGTTGTTGTAAAATTTAATTGTTCGCCAAGTCCACCACGAATTTGAATTCCTCGAGTATTTACAAATGTGTAATTAGATTTACTTGGATCTGATTTTCCTACTTGCAAGTCGAAAATTGGATTCATTGTAAACCAATATCCTTCACCTTGAATTTCAACTGTATTTTCGTTCCATAATTTTCTTGACCACCAAGAAGTTTTGGTTTTCATTAGTTTTTGATTCTCTAAAGTTAAGTCGTAATATTTAGAAACCTCAGCATAAGTATAAGGTTTAGAAGCTGTGTGGTTGTTGCTTCCAACTTGATTTAACTCGGCATCGAATTGCGAATAATAACTGTGCGAAAACGGAATATTTAAATTGCTTTTAAATTGTGGATTTTGAAATTTTTTATAAACTATACTGTCAAATTCTTTTAGTTCTTTGTTTTTATCAAATTTAGTGGAAGTTAAATTTGGTTTCACAATTCCATTTGAATTATTAGTTGTTTCCTCTACAGGAATATCGGCAGGATTTACTAGCGGAATTGCAATTTTAATGGTGTATTTAGAATACGTTGGTTTTCCGTTATACGTTGGCGGATTAATTTTTGGTAATTGTGCAAAAACACGCTTGCTTTCTGAAATTAAATCGTCATTATTGGCATCAACATATTGTACTTGAAATTTTCCTTTATCGGTAACTTCAAAAAGTACAATTACATTTCCTCTATAATCTGAAGGCAAATTTTGTGGTACTTTAAAATTAGAAAAAACAAAAGTTTGTACTTCATTATTAAAGCAATTTTCTAATTCTTTGGCTTGCAAGTTTACACATTTTGGAAAAACTGGAAATTGTTCGCTACTTTTTTGAGCAGAAATTTGCATTGAGCAAAAAACAAAAAGTAAGCTATAAATTATTTTATACATGGTTCTAATCATAAAAAATTAGTAATTATTTATTGCGGTTTCGCCATTGGAAATTGCTTTGGCAGATGATGTTCCTATTCTTTTTACGCCAAGTTGAATCATTGCTACAGCTTCGTTATAAGTTTTAACTCCACCAGCGGCTTTTATTGCGAGTGGCGAAGCGTTTTCTAACATCATAATTATAGTTTCAATTGTTGCGCCGTTTGGTAAGTTATCTTGAGTTTTATAGAATCCGGTTGACGATTTTACAAAAACATCTTTATAACATTCTTCTTTAAAATTTGCCATAACAACATTTTTTATCAATGCCGAAAGTTGAATTATTTGATTGCTGTTTAAAGCAGCAACTTCTATAATCCATTTTACAATTTTGTTATTGGCTAATCCTAATCTTGTGCATTCTAGAATTTCGTTTTTTACTAAACTTAGTTCTCCAAGTTTAAATGCTTCGTGATTGCAAACAAAATCTAAATCGTCGGCACCATTTTTTATGGCTTGCGTTGCTTCTTCTAGTTTTTCTTCTATTGAGTTTGTTCCATCTGGAAATGAAATTACGGTTCCAATGGTAAGTTTAGAATTGGCATCAGCAATCATTTTTTTTGCCAAAGAAACATAATTTGGTCGAATCATAATTAATTTAAAACCTTCGTCAATAGCTTCTTGAATGAATGCTGTAGCGATTTTTTTATTTTGCGCTTCAGTAATTCCTGCTTGTTCGGCAGTTTTTAAATAGGTAGAATCTAGAAATTGTTTTATGTTCATTTTAGCGGTTGCGATATTTGGTATAAAAGTAAAAAAAAATCCCACTAAGGTGAGATTTTGTGATTGTTTTATTTTTTGGGTTGGAAATTGGAGTATGCTAATAAAGATTTTAATTGCTTTTTTAAAAATTTATTAGAAAGACAAATTAAAGTAAGGAGAGTTTTTATACTTTAGGATTTTTTAATTTTTAATTTTCCTTTTCAAAAATCATCCTATTTGGAAATAATTTAGTAGACTTAATAAAATATAATTCCTTTAAATTAATATTCCAAATTAAAATTTTAGAATTTATTTCAAAATCAAGATTGACAATGCTAAAATGTCCACATAACATTGGTCTTTCTTTATCAATTGCTTCTGTAAAAAACAAATTAAATCTATTAATTTTATTTTGATTTTCAAAATATCCTCCAATTATAATATGAGAAAAAACTTCTTTATTTGAATTTATTTGTATTGGATTGAATGTTTTTTTTCTAATTATTATTTGAAGATCATCTTCATAATAATAACCACCAGTATATTTTTTTTCAATTTTTAATATTTCTAATTCGACTATTATACTATCATTTACAAATTTCCATTTTCCAGTAAATTTTTCAAGTTCATTATTGACATCCTTAAAATAGTAATTCGTAACATCGTTATTATAAAGATAATTTAATTTATTTTCAAGCGGAATTATTTGAATTTGTGAAATTAAAATAGAATTAGTAAATAACAGTAAAATTAAAAGTTTTAATTTCATTTTTTTAAATTAAGTTTCAAATTATTATTCTGCAAATACTCAGAGTTAAATTTTTTAATCACTTTCACTTAATATTTGAATCAAATTTGTAGCAAAGGAAAATTTGAAATAAAATCATTGTAAGGTTCAATTCGTTTGTCATTGTTGAAATTTTAGTAAATTAACTAGCTCTAAACAATCGTTACAGATTATTTAGAACTAGTCATTTAAATAGATTTATATTTTGTTAAGCGTAATCTGAATTGGTATTTTATATGGTATAAATATATTATTATTATTATTAGAACACAGTTCTACAACTGATCTACCATGAATAATTCCATAATCCCATTGTAATTGTTCGATTCCAGAATTATTTGTATATGTCAATTTTAAATTACCATTCTCTTTTATAGAACAAACTGGCAATGGTTCGAAGTAAAATAAATTTACTTCATTATTGTTACTATTAGAAACTAAATTACCATGAATACATTTTGCATTGAAGTTCTGATTATCTAAATCGGTTTGAGTAAATGTTGCTGGAAAAGTATTATATATTGTTACCCAAATACCTAATTGTAGTTCTTTGTATAAAATAAAAGAACGTAATTCGTCATATATTTCATGCTTTTGTAATATTATTTGATCAACGTATTCAATTTTATAAAACTTTATTTTTAAATAATGTGTTGGATCAGTAAATAACCATTCTCCTTCAAATTTATCCATAACACCATTTAAATCTTTTAAATATGGATTTTCTTCATCATGAATAAATTGTTCCTCAACAGCTACTTCTACCTGCGAATATGATTTTATTGCTGTTACAATTATTATTATCAATATAAATATTTTTTTCATTTTTAATCTATTAAAGTTGTTAATTGTGACCATGTGATTTGTCCATTCTGAATGGTTCCTTTGAAGAGAAATATTCCAATACTTCCATAATTTTGATTAAAATTTTGAATAAATTTTATAAACCATTTTTCAAGCTGCTCATAGACAATTTTATCTAGCTGAGCTTGAGTAGTTCCACCAGTTGAATTATATATTTCTATAGCTTTTGTTTTAGATTTAACAATTACATTTTTATAAAACATTTCATTAAATATTTCAGAATTTTTTTTCCCATTTGCCGTAGTTGTATTAAGCCAATCATTAAAACCTAATAACTCATTATCATCACCAACTCTCATCGCAAAGACACCATTCTTTGAAACTAAAATTGATGTTAAATTATTTTTATCACTAGCATTTAATTCATTTAATTGATTAAAACTTTTAGCAAACTGAGTTAAATCGCCATCACTAAAAACTGGTGTTAACTCTTTTTCTTGTCCATTAGAGTTTGTTTGAGTTGTAGTGTGATGTAAGTGAATATACATAATAGTATTAATATTTGGATCCCCAAATTTTGTATAATCATATCCAACTTCCAATGGATTAATGAATGAATATGTTTGAGGAGAACCAATTGGTACAATATTTTTTCGAACTTCAACTCCATTTTCTTGTGTTGCATTAGGTAATGAATAATGATATTGCATTATCTTATTTCTTAAAATATTTGGTGGAGAATTTGGTGGAGAAACATCAGTAATCGCCTTTAATTTTGCAAGATGATTTATTTGTTTTGGTCCTCCATGAACAGGTGAAGTTAATATTTGAGGATTGGAATTATTATGTGGTGAACCGCCACCAGTATTACTAATTTCTCCACCACCACCACCACCATTATTACTATTTCCTCCACTTGTACCGCCACCACTTGAGCCACCATCGCCTCCACTAGAACCTTCACCGCCACCGCCACCGCCAACCCAACCACAGATTGAACCGGTTACAACCCAAACATAAGTTGGTGGTGTATCTGCGCCATGTACTTCACCATTATCTACAAGAGACATTATATCAATACATATTAATTCTGGAATTCCATATTTATCATTAATATCAATGTAAGTTGTTTCGCTTTGTTGAAGTTGTGATTGAGAAATAGTTTTCATTTCTTCTTCTGTAAAAGAATAATAAACTTTATAAACATCAAATTCTGCTAATTGATTTTTAATAAATAATAAATTTTCTAAATTACCATCATCTTTAATAATTTTAAAAGTATAAGATTCATAATCATCTTTTGTAATTTTAATCCCTGATTCGTCATCAAAATATATATTGTTAATACTGTCATAAACAATTTTTCCAGCAATGTCGTTATTGTATTTTTTAATTTTTGATACTGCTTTAAAAAGATTTTTGTTGATATTAACTTCTGAATTATTATCTTTTAAAGATACTTTTTCAACATTAACTTTTGATTGATAAATTTTATCTTCATAAAGATCTCTTTCACAACTACTCATTCCAAAGATACTAATAATTGATAACAAATAGAATGCCATTTTAATAAAGTGTTTCATAAGCTAATTGGTTTATTGGTTAATATAATTGAGTACTTATTTTACAAAAAGGTTGGAAATAGATAAATGATTTACCAAATATATAGAATTATTCTTAAAGTTGTAATATATAATAACTTTTTTTATTCTATTATTTGGAATATCGCATTATGTATGAAGAAAACCAACATAGCGATAAACAATATCTAATTGCACTTGGCAAAAAGATAAAAGAAATTCGTTTGCAAAAGAAAATTACGCAAACTGAAATTGCCTATCGTTGTGGTTTTGACAAAAGTAACTACAATACTATTGAAGCTGGAAAAAGAAATCCAACTATAATTTCTTTACTGAAAATAGCAAATGCACTAGATATTACTATTATTGATTTGTTTAAATTTTAGAGTTTAATGGCTTATAAATTTATTAAACCAAAAAAATCCCACTAAGGTGAGATTTCTATGTTTATTTATTTCTAAGTAAGTATTTAACAAAGTACAATCCTAAAAGTGCGCCAATAGAATTTACAATTACATCTAGAACGTCTCCATGTCTTGTAGTTGTAAATGTAGTTTGGTAAACTTCCATTGCAATTCCGAAAAGTATTGCTGTTGCAACAACTATAATTTCTTTATTTTTTAAACTCTCTTTGATTTTAAAGTAATTGTACCATAAAACTACAAATAGAAAATAAAAAACAAAATGAGCATACTTATCTTTATATGGAATTTTTATTGAACTTCCCACAGTATTATCAAGCTCTGTTGTGCTTAAAAATGTTACAAGTAACGTCCAAACTAAAGCTAAAAATAATTTTGAAGTTTGATTAAGCACCAATTAAACTTGAGTAAGCTTCGTTGTCTAATAAATCATCCCATTGTGATAAATCTGACACTTTAATTTTTACCATCCATCCTTTACCATAAGGATCAGAATTTACGTTTTCTGGATTAGATTCTAAATCTTCATTAAATTCAATGATTTCTCCAGATAATGGCAAGAATAAATCTGATACTGTTTTTACTGCTTCTACAGTTCCAAAGACTTCATCTTTTTCTAGAGTTTGGTCTAAAGTTTCTACTTCTACATAAACAATATCGCCCAATTCGCTTTGTGCAAAATGAGTAATTCCTACTGTTGCAACATCGCCATCAATTGAAACCCATTCGTGGTCTTTAGTGTATTTTAAATTATTTGGTACCATTATATTTTTTTGTTTTTTATTTCTGTAAAAGTAAAGGTTCTTATTAAATTTATAAAATTATTTTATGAATTAATTTCCAAAGTTATAACGTAATGTAAATCCTGCTCTAATATTAGTAAGCGGAAATGAAGTAGAAATTACTGCTTGTGAAAACGAATGATCATAAAAGAAAATTGTTGTTAGGTTTTTACTAAACGAATAATCGGCAGTTAATTTAGCTGACCAAATGTTTTGTCCTCCACCAATTTGATTGTTGTTATAATCTAAATAACGAATTATTGTTTTATTGTTTCTGTATGAGAAATCTACTTTTAAATTAATATCTCCTTTTATAATACCAGATGGATCATCAGATAATCTTGTAGAGAAAATTACATTTTTAAATCGATAACCTGTTCCAATAATATATTCTACACCTTTTACTTCTGTTAGTAAATTATTATCAAAACTTAATGATAATGCTCTATCACGTTTCATTTCGGCAAGAATTTTAAACGAACTTTTAGTTTCAAAATCAACTCTTACCAATGGACTAAATTGTTCTACTAAGTTTACATTACCAACAATTGTTTTATTGTATAAATTTCCTCCAGCATCTGTTCCGTTTGGATTTTGATTGTAATCGAAATTACTTCTAAACGAGTTAATTGTATAAGATGCTTTGTAATTGTGTTGTATTGAAAAACGCTTGAATTTATCTTTAAAGAATTTGTAACGCATTAATCCATTGTACTTTATGTTCCAGTTGGGAATAGGTATATTTCTAAAAATTCCTAAAGATACATCACTACTATTTTGTCCCGAATAAGCAGCCAAAAATGCTGGTAACAATACGGCTTGGTTGTTTTTTCCAAAACCTTGTGGATAACCTTCTGCATCAACAGTAAATGGATTTCCTCCATAATATCTTTCGGCTAATCTGTTGGCAACAACTAATCTGTTAGTTCTAAATTCTTCAAATGCAGCAGAACCAAATTCGTCACTTGCAGAAAAAGCAGTTTTAATTAAAACGGTAGAGATTGCGAAATTTCCGGTATTGTTTGGAGAACGTGAACTGTAATTTCCATTGGCATCAACATCAAATTGCTCTGAGAAATTATTAGCATAAGTTCTATTGGCAGTTAAATCTACTTTAAAATCTGGAAATAAATCTATGTTAGCAGTCATGTCTAATGTTCTACTGGTAACTTGAGTAAAACTTTGATTAAACTCTGGATAATTGGTAAGCCAACCTCTTTTTGCAGCTTCAAATCGAACTTCGTCTTGTCCACCAAAAGCAAATCCTAATGAAGGTTTAGACGAACCAAAGAAACCAACTCCAGGTAAAAATCCTGGTAAAGCTGTACCTCTATTTTCGATATAATTAATTTGAACATTTTTAATACTAGTTAAAACACCAATTAATCCATCTAGAAAAACATTACTGTCTTTAGCAACTTGTGGTGTTGGTGAATTTACTTTTTGACCAGGTTTTGGTGGAACAGCGTTTGTAACTGTTTTTTTAACTTTTTTGTTTTTAGTAAGTCCTATATATTTATAAAAACTGTCCATATTAAATGCTGTATTCAATCTATGTGAACCAGAATTTTGAATAGAATTTCCTAAGTTATAAGTAAATCCATCGGCACCAGTTATAGATGACAATGCAATTGATGAACGTTGCCAACTAGAATCGCCTGTGTAAGTATAAGTAGATTTTACAAAACTTAAAAATGGTAACTTATTAATTGGCAATTCGTAATTAACCGTAATTTGTTGGTTGTGTTGATTGGCAGTTCCAGGATTCCAATAATCAGTCCAAATTGTATAGGAATTATCTGGATTGTTGTTTTCGTCAAGATAATTTCTAACTAAATTATTAGAAGCTGCATTAAAATTAATTTTTAATGCCTTGGTTAAATTATAATTAAAACCATATTGATAATTGAATAAGAAATTACGTTGGTACAATTCGCCAAGTCCAATTCCTTCAACATCAACTAATCTAAATTGTTGTTTATTAAATTGCCTTGTAATATTAGTACTAAAAGACACATTTGATGGTAAATAATTGAAGTTAAAATCGCTCAATAACTTCCAATAATTACTTTTTAACGCTTTTATTTTTTTAAATGGTTCTAATGGTTTAGACTGAAATGCATAAGTATAATCGGCAGTTGTATTAACTTGTTGATCTATAAAATTCTCAATTTCATAATTGTGCCTGTCTACTTGATTATAAGAATATGAAAGCGTTAAATTCTCTGGATCGTAAAAATGTTGTTTTTGTTTTTCGCCTCTTTCTTTTTTTACTCCAATAAAATTGATACTTTTTCTTTTAGTATAATCTATTGCTCTATTTTTTAAATTTTTCTTTTGAGTTTCATCTACTGTAACTTCTATTAATTGTTCTAGTTCAATATCTTGATTAAAAGGATCGTATTTAGGTGTAATAAATTCTTCGCCAATTGCATAATTAAAAGGTAAATTTATTCCCCATTTTTTAGGAAGTAATTTTCCTAAACTCATATTGGTAACAATATTATATTGCTGAATGTCTTCTCTACTTCTTTCGTTTGGACCTTGTTCTAAAGTTCCAAAACCTATTGTACTCATTTTTCCTGTGGCAGAAATTGTGGCAAAATCGGCAAAATTTCCATCTAAATTTGCAACAGCTGCCATTCCGCCTTTGTTGTCCATTTGCGCTAAGCGCAGTTCATTAAACCAAGCTTCTCCTTTAATGTCTCTTCTATTTATTGGAACTAATACATCAGTTTGATTTTTTACACCTATCATTAAAGTTCTTACTAATCCAAAGTTAGGATTACCTCTAATTCCTAATCGTAATTTATTTACTTTTCCTGACAAAGATGGATCTAATTCGTCTTCGTTTTTATAATAAATTTCTCCTGGAGCTAAAACTTCGTTTAGAGCTAAAATTTTTAATTGTGTTAATAATGCTAATGACAAATCAATTTCATTGGCTTCTGGCCAAATTTCTTCTGGTGATCTTGCGGTAAAAGAAGATTTTTTTAATGGAATTTCTACTTGATAAAAATTTTCTGTAAAGTCATTTCCAAATCGTATAAATCCTACCATTTCATCATCTTCAATAGAATTTGGTTCATCTGGCAAAGCTTCGGCATGCAAAAACATTTTCAATTTTTTAAATTGACGCATGTCTACACTAATATTTTTGAAAACTGCTCTAGAATCTGCTGGTTCCAATCCATCATTTCCATTTCCAGAAACTCTTAAACCTAACGATTGCTCATTTTGATTAATCAAAGTATTGTTATTATACAATTGTTCGCGTTGAACTCCTGGTGGCGTTACGTAAGGAATTGGAGTACGGCTTCCGTTTTCTTGAATATTTAAAGCAAAAACATCAAAATCGGTATTGTCATCATCAACATTGGTATCAACTGGATCTAAAGTTTTAGCATAGCGTCTCCATTCGCCACGAACTAAATCTAACGCACCAAAACGCAAAGTTACTTGGCTATTAAATCCTGTCATAAACATTCTCATAAATCTAATAGAACGAAAATCTGATATACTTCCAATGGTATTTTCGGGTTGTGATATTGGAATTTTAAATTGAATCCATCTTGCATTTATTGTTCCTCCACTTGGCAAGGCAACTTGAGTTTCTCTTACATCGGTAACATATTTATCACTTCCAACATTCATATTTGGTTTTACATCAACACTATATTCATAATAGGCATTGATGGTATTCATTGTATTATCTCTATTTATATCTTCTACATCTGGAACTGTTGTTGATCCACGATTAGTATCTGTAACTTGTATTGGAGAATTTCCTTCTAAATTGTTGTAATTTTTATATCTGTCAAAAATAGTTCCTTGTGCATTTAAAAAGTAATTGTAATCATCTCCAGCTGGATCTGGTAAACCTGAAAACGCAGGAAACTTAGCTGCTTCTTGAGTATTATTTAAACCATTATAACCAACATCTTGAGAAATTCTGTTACCTTCATTAGTATCAAAAGCATAAATTAATGATTGCGAAGCTGGAACATCGCCCCAAATTCCTTGTGGTTGTACAACAATTTGATCAGTTCCTACACCGTTTTCATAAAATTTTCTTCCATCTTTTAATACATCTTCAGATACTTCACCAAGATTAAAATATACTTTTCCTGTATTTGCAGTTGGAGTTTCTGGAGTTGCTGTTCCATTAAAATAAGGATCTAACATCCAAAATTGTACATATTCTACATTTCCTTGTTCAAAGTTGGTTGAATTTAAAGAACGTACAATTCCACCAAAGTTATTTGTTGGATCTGGCAAAATATTATTTGTTGCTGCAGGATTAAAATTATATGGTCCACGTTCTGTTGGGAAATAAGATAAATCTAATGTATTTATAACTTGCGATTGTCCTACTGCAATATCTGTAACAGGATATAATTCTTGACTAAAAATTCTTCTTGTACTATTAAAAGATAATTCTTCTTCAGAAATTCCTGTTGGTCGTTGAGTATAAAATATTGGATCAATGGTATACCAAGCCATTTTTGCTCGTTTAAATCCGTAACTTAAATCGTTGGCATTTGCGCCAAAATTTTGATATGGACTTGCAGCATTTCGTTCTGGAGTTGCAGCCAATGTCCAAGAAAAAGCAGAACGTAAATCGATTGTGGTTTGCGAACCTTCAAAATCATCTACATAAATTGTTGGTTCACCATTAAATTGATCAGCTTTAGGAGAATTTGGTTTTAAAAAAGCTACTTCGCCTCTAAAAGAAATATTCGATGGAACGTCTGTATCTAAATTTGGAAGTTTATTTACCAATCTGGTTAAAAAAGGAGCTTCGGTAGAATAATTTACATTACCACCAAAAATAGTATTGTTTACAGATTCTTGACCGTAATTAGATTTTTGAGTAAAAGGTCTTTCTGTTAATTTTAAAAAAGTTGCATTAACTACAAATTTTTCTGAAAATTTATGTTCTATATTAAATCCGAAAAAGCGTCTTGTTTGTTGACCAAAAACCGAATTATTTTCTACAGAAACTTCAATTGGAGTATTTGATGCCGAAAGTGCTGGATCAAGAATTTGAACTCTTCCAGCTTGATAATTTACTGTATAATCTACACCTTCTACAAGGATTCTTCCGCCTGCAGAAACCACTACCGAACCTTTTGGCACATTAAAAGCTCCAATTGGAATTCCTTCGCCGCCAGTAGATTTATATTTTCCTCTTAATTGAAATTTATTTTTTTCACTGTCTTGCAACGCAGCAGCTTGTGTAGATTTATACAAACTTTTAAAAACATATTTCTTTTGATTGGCATTATAATCTATAATACTATTTTCATCACCATCATAATTTTGAGTTGGTGCATTTCTTAATTTTTCAAATAAGTGTTCTCCAAATGGTTCAATTTTGGTGAAAATTAATCTTCCATATTGAGGATCTACTGTAAGTCCTGGAATAAAATCAAAGAATCCATCACCACCATTTTGAGGATCATTATTGTAATTTAATTTATCAATATCAAATACTTTTAACAATGGTGTATTTTCAACATTTGCTGGAAGCGCCGTTGCAACATCAGCTTGCGTAATATAATTTAGTGGAGAAGGATCAGTGTAGAGAATATTAAATTTAAAATCTTCTTGTTGCAATTGATATGCGCCAGGAATTTGATAAATATTTTTCATCATTAATGCCCAAATAGGTTTTTGAACATTAGTTAAACTACTTTTTAGCATTTTTAAAATCAATGCTTGCGAAGATGGAATTCCGTTAGGATCAACCTGCGTTGCATCTACACCATCAGTTCCAAATTCTCCTACTTGGTACACATTATCGCCAATGGTGTATTGATAGGCAACAGCAAGAACTTCATCATTTGTAAGACGTTGTTGCAAAGAAACATAACCCAATTGTGGATGAAAAGTATATTCATTAGCAGTTAATTTTCTTGCGTTTTCTAACTTGGCATAATCTGTTCCTTCACTTACAGGAATTGCATTATTAAAACCTGCATTAGAAGTTACTATTTCTCTAATTTGTTGATTTAATAAACCTGAATTTGTTGGTATTAAAGCTGGATCGTAATCGTTATTTTCGTTATCTGTTGGCGAATCTGGTGGAAGATTAAAAAAAGTAGCCAATGGCGATTCGTTAGCCACAACTTCTGCATCTGTTGAACCTGTTAATCTAGCTTCACCTAAATCTTGAAGCGCAATTATATTTCTTAAATTATTATTGGCAGCTGTAATTCGATTTTGCTTGTTGGTTACCCAAACTTCTACTCTAGTTACTTGAACTCTACTGTCAATTAATGGATAATTTCTAAGAGAGAAATCGTATTTATTTTTAAAATATTGCGAAAAGAAAAAGTGTCTGTCTGCATCATATTCTTGTGCAAAAAGTTCGAAATCGGTAATAGTTCCTCCACCTTGAGAAGTTACACTTTTAGTTTGCGATTTTTGTTCAGAGAAAACTCCTGTAACTGTTGTTTTACCAAATTGCAATTGTGCTTTTACTCCAAACAAACTTTGTGCGCCACGAATAAGCGAACTGTTTAATGGCAAACTTACGTTTCCAACTTCAATTTTTTGAATAATGTCGTCTTCTGTTGGAGCGTATTCTAATTTAATTAAATTTTGAAAAGCAAACGTAGATTCAGTATCATAATTGGCATTTACATTTAATCGTGTTCCTACTTTTCCAATTAAACTCATGCTAATTCGTTGGTCAAAATCAAACGTGGTTGTAGCTCTATTTCTTGGCGAAAATGATGGATTGTCTTGTTTTGTATATCGTCCGCCCAAATCAACCTCAACAGAACCAGTTGGTTTTACATCAATTGTATTTCCTCCAAAAATAGATTCGAAAAGACTAGATTTTACATAATACTTTGGTAATAAATCTTTTTTATTAGCTTCTGTTCCTTCTTTTCTTCCGTCCATTGCATCGGATTTTTTCTTAAAATAATCGCGCATGGATTCTTTTAAAACTAAATCTTGATACTCTTTAGGCGTTAAAATTATTGGATAATTTATATTAAATCCATCAAATGTTTTGGTTAAAACATATCTATCTGTAACTGGATCATAAGCGTAAGCTTCTACAATACTATTTGGGTTATCTATACCAATAGAACCTGTATTGTATCCTTTAATGGAGTCGTTAACCTCATCGTCTACTTGAGAAAAAGATAGATTTGAAACTAGAAATATCCCAAAAATAAAAATTATTTTATGGACAAATTGTATATAATTAGGGTAATTTGTTTTCAAGAATTATAAATTTTTTAATGCTTGTTTAATAATGGTTTCAATAGTTGCATCTGGGTTTTCAGATATAACTTTATCAACAATTTTTTCTGATGATTTTCTAACAAAACCAAGAACTTCCAAAGCAGATAACGCTTCATCTCTATTTGTATTGTTTTGAAACATATAAACTTCGTCTAAATCATAAATTTTTAACACTTTGTCCTTTAAATCAAGAATCGCTCTTTGTGCAGTTTTAGCTCCAATTCCTTTAATAGATTGTATTGTAGCAACGTTTCCAACAGCAAGCGCATTGATAATTTGTTTTGGTTCTAATGAAGAAAGCATTGTTCTTGCAATTCCAGCTCCAATGCCAGAAACGGTTAAAAGCATTTTAAAAATTTCTTTTTCAGATTTTTCTACAAATCCGTACAACGAATGAGAATCTTCTTTGATTATCAAGTGTGTAAAGAGTTTTATAAAATCGGTTTTAGGAAGTAACGAATAAGTATGTAATGAAATATTAATATGATAACCAACACCATTACAGTCTATTACTACATCTGTTGGCGTTTTCTCTACTAATTTTCCTTGTATGTGTGTTATCATTTAGTTATAAAGTTGATTCAAATATAGTAAAAAAGTTGAACTTGAATATTTGACTGTGAAAAATATTCTAACTAAAATGTAAAGACATACTTAATTTTTCTTTAAAAAAAAATCTGCCTTGTAACAAGTACAAGACAGATTTCTTAATTAACTAGCGTTACTAATTCACAATAATAATTTTTCTTTCAGTTCCATCTTCGTCTGATAAACTTAAAATATATTTACCTGAATTTAAATTTTTTACAGTTATATTTTCGGTTTTTTCAAATGTATTATAATAAACTTGTTTTCCAAACATATCATAAATTCTAACTTCAATTTGTTTTGAAATTGCATTTAAACTACTTTTTAAATTAGTTGGTGCAGGTTTAGGCCAAGATTTGTAACAAGGTTGAGTACCATCAATAATATTAGAAGTTGAATCTTGATCAATAACAAAAGTTTCTTCATTGTAAGCTGTTAAGTTTGACGAATTTAAAATTTTTATATTTAATTCACCATTTTTGATTGGATTTTCAGTAACTATTATTTTTTTATTTTTTGATGCAACAGTATTAATTTTACAAGGATTTGTACTTTCTGGACCTACTGTTAAATAAGTAATGTAAGTTTCTGTAGAACCACAAGCATTTCCAACAACACATTTTATTATATAATTACCAGTACAATTACCAGCTTTTATATTAGTTGTTGGTACAGAAGTAGTAATAGTTTGCAAACCGTTTGAAAATTTAGTTTGTAAAGCTCCAGTCAGTGGGCAGTTTAAACTAAAATCAGTATTGTCTGGAACAATAGTCCAACTGTATGCATTTGATACAGATGCACCAGAAACTGCTGGAAATGACAATGCTGTAGCAGGAATAAAACCCTTTAAAAGCCATAAATCTCCAATAATAACTCCACCATATTGGTTATTGTTTAAAAGCACCGGTTTTCCAATATTTATATTTAATGTTTTAGTTGAAGGTTGTCCACACGAATTAGTAATAGTTGCAGTCAATACAGCAATACCATTGCTTACACCAGTAACATTAACACTTGTTTGAGTTTGAGAATTCAATGTGGCTATAGAAGTATTTGAAATACTCCAATTTACAATATTACCTGCGCCAGCACCAGCAATAGTATAATTGCTATTAGTACCAACACAAGCTAGTGAATTGCCTGTTAATGTTGCCGAACTGGTGAAAAGTGTTCTTTTAACTAAACAACTCAAAGTTGGGTATGGAATACCATTTATAAAAGGAGTTACAGAAACTGATGATGGCAATACGTAAGCATTACTAGGGTAAATATTTATTGAATTTATCGTAGAGTTTGTTGAATTTGTCCACCCATTATAATTCCATGAATAACTTAAGACCGAACCAACTGGGATATTGCTAGGAGAAACATTAAAATTTCTTACTGAAATATCACCACAGGAAATACTTAAATTACTTGGAGATAAAGTGAATGACGGTGGTGGTGGTATTTCAATAATTTGAATTTTACTTATTTGAACTGTTTGAATGCTTGGATTAATTTGAAAAATTGCATTAGGAGTAACAGTAAGTGAATTTTGTGGTGTTGATATAACATAAGAATCAAATGTAAAATCAGCAAAAAAATCACCTGAATTTATTTGTATTGTAGAAAGTGACCCAAATCCTCCAGCAGCATAACCTCCCATTAATTCTAATCCATTACAAAAGTTAGTTATATTACTATTATTCCCAAAACCTAAAGTTAAACTTGTTGCTATAGGAACAGAACCAGTTTTAGCCGTAATAATTACTTTATATCTATAATTAACTTTAAAGTTATAAGACAATTGATAACTCGATGCTTTTGGTGTACCAAGGTTCCAGTCAGAACCTAACCTTAATATACCTAATGGGCATTGCGGTTGACCTAATAATGTTCTGTGAGTGCTAGAATTGATTGTAGTTGGAATTCCAAAAACATTACAGTTATTGCTATTTAAAGAGCTATAATCTATTGTTAGATTCTGTGCAAATCCTAAATTAAATGTTATTAATGTTATTAAAAATTTAAATATATTTTTTTTCATTTTTTGTGATTTTAAGTTGTTATTTTTTTTCTAAAAATATTTGAAAACCTAATCCTACAACAATCTTATTTAAACCATTATCCGTATTTTTATTAATTAAAGAAGAATATTTTACAGAAATTTCTAATCCCACACTACTATTCAAAAAGATTGTTGATCCTCCAACAAATGAATATGCTTTATTATGATTGGTATTAGGAACAGTACCTTTGTTATGTAATTCTTCTATCGTATAATTGGCTTCAATAAAAACATTCATAATTTTTTCTTGTTTCAAAAAATAATATCTAACAAATGGACCGACAGAATAGTTATTAAAACTAAAATCATTATTATAGTTAACAAAGTTTCCTTCGTAGCCCAATTTTATTCCTGTTGCAAATTTATTTACAGGAAAATAACCAATATTTGCAAAAGTTTGAATTAATTGGCTTTTATAGGTCGAATTATATAATTTAGAAATTTCTTTATTTGATGAAAATGAAGCACTTCCTCCAACCATCCAATTTCCTTTATTAATTTGTGCATCGATTGTAAATGTTGAAACAAATAATGTAATTAGTAAAAATTTAATTGATTTCATAATTGTTTAGGTTTTAATGTTATATAAAAAGATTTTAATTTTGGTGGACTATGGTCTCTAATAAGATTTTGATTTAATTTTTTCATTTTGCTTGCGGTTTAAAAAGACAGCGCAGGCAAATTCCCTAATGTTTGCTTTCTTAGGCTCCGCAAAAAGCCATATAGTACAAACAAAGAGAACGCCTGCGCAAACCGCAGACGTTTCTACTTTGAATCCCTTGTACTATTTAATTTAAATTTTGCGGATTTAAGAAAACAAGGAAATCTTTAGCGAAACGCTATAAATATTAATTAATGTTTCATTCTATATATTTAATAATTCAAATGTAGGAAATAATTTTTTGAAAATACAATATTTTTAAAAAAATTACAATTTAACATCAAAGTTTTTAATACGTTTTCCTTTTTCTTGCGCATCTACAACTGCAACTGCTGCCATATTTACCATTTCTTCTACGCTTGCGCCAAGTTGAAAAATGTGAACAGGTTTTTCCATTCCTAGCATAATTGGACCAACAGAATCAACATTATATAATTCTTTTAAAAGTTTATAAGTAATGTTGGCCGATTCTAAATTGGGAAAAATCAACGTATTTACTTTTTTACCTGCTAGTTTAGAAAATGGAAATTTCTTTAAAAGCATTTCTGCATTTAGGGCAAAGTCGGTTTGAATTTCGCCATCTACAATTAAATCTGGATAATATTTATGAAGATAAGCAACAGCTTCGCGAACTTTATTGGCACTTTCGTGCGATGATGACCCAAAATTAGAAAACGAAACCATTGCAATAACTGGTTCCATTCCAAACATTCTTACTGTTTTTTCTGTCATTAAAGCAATTTTAGCTAAATCATCTGCAGATGGATTTGGATTTATTGCTGTATCTGATAAAAACATTGGACCACGATTGGTCATCATCATATTAGTGGTAGCAATTAATGAAATTCCTGGTGCTTTACCAATTAATTGCATTAATGGTTTTACAACCGATGGATAACTTCGTGAATAACCAGAAACCATTGCATCTGCATCGCCTTGATTTACCATCATTGCTGCAAAATAATTTCGTTCTCGCATCCATTTTTGAGCATCTAGAAGAGAAATTCCTCTTCGTTGTCTTGATTTCCAAAAAATATCGGCATATTCTAATCTGCGTTTGTCTTCTTCTTTAGTTTTTGGATCAAAAATGGGAACATCGGCATCAAATCCTATTTCTTCTTTTAATTCTAAAATATCTTCTTTTCTTCCTAATAATATTGGATGTCCAATGCCTTCTTCATATACAATCTGTGCAGCTTTTAAAACATCTAATTGATCTGCTTCTGCAAATACTATACGTTTTGGATCTGTCTTGGCACGATTAGTTAAAAGCCGAACCATTTTATTATCTGAACCTAAGCGTTCAAGAAGTTCTTCGTTATATTTTTCCCAATCTGTAATAGGATTTAATGCAACACCACTTTCCATTGCAGCTTTGGCAACTGCTGGCGCAACCATTGTAATTAATCTTGGATCAAATGGTTTTGGAATTATATAATCTCTACCAAAATTTAATTTAGTTTCGCCATAAGCAATATTTACTTGCTCTGGAACGTGTTCTTTTGCCAAAGCTGCCAATGCTTTTACCGCAGCCATTTTCATAGCTTCGTTAATTTTGGTTGCACGAACGTCTAATGCGCCACGAAAAATATATGGAAAACCAAGTACATTATTTACTTGATTAGGATGATCGGATCGACCAGTTGCCATTATAATATCGTCTCGAGTTGCAATTGCTAAGTTATAATCAATCTCTGGAACAGGATTAGCCATTGCAAAAACAATAGGATCTTTCGCCATTCCAACAAGCATTTCTGGTTT
>NZ_JAYUPK010000057.1:0-8195 GCF_043760115.1 Flavobacterium sp. | reverse complement strand
AGAAACTGTGTAAAGAAATACACTTGTAGTAGCTCCAACTGCTGGTGTAAAAGTTCCATTGCTTGCAGTAAAAGTTCCTCCAGTTCCAGATTGTAATGTCCAAGTTCCACCAGTTTGTTCGCCTGTTATTAAACTGAATAAGTCTATTTGAGTTGTACTTGTTTCGCAAATGCTTGTTGAACCATCTGCGCCAGCATTGGGCGAAGGATTTATTGTTAAAGTAACACTACTAGAATCGCTAATACAAGGAGAAGTTCCAGTTATGGTGTAAGTAAAAATACCTGAAGTAGCTCCAACGGCTGGAATGTAAGTTCCTCCAGATGGATTAAGTGTTCCTCCAATAACAGTTGTAGACCAAACTCCTCCAGATTGTTCTCCTGTTATTAAATTAAATAAATTAATTTGAGCAGTATTTGAATCACAAACGGTTAAAACTCCATCTGTTCCTGCATTGGGTTGTGGATTTATGGTTACTGTTACTGTGCTTGTATCGTTTATACATGGTGAAGTTCCAGAAAGTGTGTATGTAAATGTGCCAGAAATTGCACCGATAGCAGGTGAATATGTTCCTGTTGCTGCATTAAATGTTCCACCAGTTACGGTAGTCGTCCAAACTCCACCAGATTGTTCTCCAGTTATCAAACTAAATAAGTCAATTTGGGTTGTGCTTGAATCACAAATTGTTAATGTTACGTCAGTTCCAGCATTTGGCTGTGGATTTATTGTTAAAGTTACTGTACTTGAATCATTAATACAAGGTGAAGTTCCTGTTAAAGAATAAGTAAAAACATTATTTGTTGCTCCAACTGCTGGAATAAATGTTCCATTAGTTGCATTAAATATTCCGCCAGTTCCTGATTGTGTCCAAACTCCACCAGATTGCTCACCAGTAATTAAACTAAATAAATCAATTTGCGTACCATTAGTTTCACAAACTATTAAAGTTCCATCTGTTCCTGCATTAGGTTGTTGATTTACAGTAATTGTTGCAGTACTAGTATCTGTAACACAAGGCGAAGTTCCTGTTAATGTATAAGTAAATACTACAGTTGTTGCTCCAGAAGCTGGAATAAAAGTACCTGCTGTAGGATTAAAAGTTCCACCTGTTCCAGTTTGAGTCCAAATTCCGCCTGATTGCTCTCCAGTAATAATGTTAAATAAGTTTATTGGAGTAGTAGTATTATCACAAACTGTTAAAACACCATCTGTTCCAGCATCTAATTGTGCTGAAATTGTTACTGTAGCCAAACTTGTATCTGCTGGACAAGGCGTAATTCCACTAACTGTATATAAAAATGTACTTGTTGTTGCTCCAACAGAAGGAGTAAATGTTCCATTTACTGCGTCAAAAGTACCACCACTTCCAGAACTTTGTGTCCAAGTTCCACCAGATTGTTCACTTGTAATTAAATCAAATAGATTTATTGGTGTTGTACTAGAACCACAAATGTTTGTTCCTCCATCTGCACCAGCATTACCTGAATTATTCACAATAACTTCTATTAATTGAAATGGTCTACAGGTTGCATCTGCTGGTGCTGGATTTACAATTGCATATACATAATAGGTTCCAGCGGCATTTGGCAATGAACCTGTTGTACCCAAAATTCCTGGATTATAACTTGCAATTGTTCCTGTTGGAGTAGCGTTTGCTAATAATGTTCCTCCAGTATACATTGCAGATCCAGTTTGCGGTGAATTAAAATATACAAACCTAATAACATCTGTTCCAGTAAAAGTAGTATTTACAGATATCAAACTTGGATCACCATTTAAACACAATGTTTGAGTTGATGATGGATTTGTTATTGTCTCACAAACGGTACAAGATATTATTAAATTAAATGATTTTACTAAATTACATCCACCTGGAGCTTGAATACTCATATAAATAGTTTGACCATTACTAATAAAAGCTGATGCATTTCCTATAGGATTTGAAGCAGTTATTGCATCGGCATTATTTGTATGGTATGCAATTGTATAATTTCCTGGATTTAAACTTCCTAAAATTGTTGCAGTATTTGCAGTTAAATTAAAAGTTGTAGAACACTGTGTTAAATTAACTGGTGAAATTGTTAAATCTGGAAAAACTTCTACTAATACATCTTTTCTAACTTTTGTTTCTACGTTACAAACATTGTAAGTTGCTTCCGCAGTATATGTTGTTGTTACGGTTGGACAGACTGTAATATTAGGACTTGTACTTACTTGTGTAGTACCGTTTAACCACTGAAAAGTTACAGGAATATTTGGACCAGTTGGTGTAAATCTGTACGCTTCATTAAATGCAGACCAATTTCCAGTATTTCTGTTTGGAGTATTAGGAGTATAACCTAAACTTCCATCAAGATTTATTATTCCAATTACACCATTTCCTCCATTCCATCCTGTACAAGGAACTCTTCTTTGTACATAAACTTCTATAATATTTGATACCTCATAAAGCACAATTTGAGATGTTTGTAATCCAACACCATTTCCACAAGAAAATTGAGGTAAATTAGAAAAATTTGCTACAAATTTTCTACAAGGATAAGTTCCTATAACTTGATAATTTGCTGTTGACTGAAAACCAGTTGGAGGAGTAACACTAAAATCGGTATCTTGATACACTCCAAAAATTGCGTTTTTTATAGGAAATCCTGCACTTGGAACTGATTGATTATATGACCATGGGCAACCATTTTGAGTGTTATTAAATGCAATGACACCATTAGTTCCTACATTTATATTAGTATAACTATTGTTAAAAAAACAAAATTTAAATGGTATAGTTTGTCCAGGAGAAGTTAAATTAAAAGAAGGCGACCAGTCATCATCGCCCATTGGATTTCCTTGATTATTAAGAAGTCCTGGACCTACTAACTGATTCCAAGTTGGATTTTCGAAAGCAGCTTGAGGACAATATGAAATTGTGCTAACTGAATATTGACTAGTAGAAGCAATATTAGAGTAGTTTGAAGTTAAATTTCTACATTCTCCAACACTACATATAGCTTCAATATTATCATTCAAATTAACATCACCTCCTAAAACTGTAGCGCATCCGTTAATATTTATAGAAACTGTTGCGCTTCCTGTTAAATTGGCAACACAACCAGCAGGACTTGTATTAGCACTTTCTAAATTAAAAGTTGTAATCTCTGTAATTGGTGGAGTTACAAATGTAGCATTTCCAGAAGAATTTAAAATTACAGAAAAAAATGATCCAGTATCTGATGCAGAAAATGAAACTGATGCTCCAGGTGTACCTGTAAATGATAATGTAGTTGTACCATTTGGACAAATTGATGTTGTCCCAGAAATTGTAGCTGTAGGAAGTGCAACTGGAGTTATAACAATATTTTTAGATAATAAACATGTTACAGATGTTGTAAAAGTTATATCGTCTATTGCAAAATCGTTTCCTGCAACAGTTGTTGTTCTGTCATACAAACATAGTATTGCTGTTGTACTTGCGCCAGAATTCCAAGTGTAAGTATATTGTGTCCAATTTCCACAAGTTATTGCAGTTGGTGCAGCTCCAATACCTTGAGAAGTTCCATTAATTAAAGTTTCAATTGATGCAGGATTTGGAGTGGCAAGAGTTTGAACCCAATAACTAAAAGTATAAGTTTGTGATGGAGTAACAGGTATTGTTTGACACCATAATCTATCATTTCCAGCATTTGTAACTGAACCATCTACAACTAGCATATTTCCTAATCCACTAGTGTGATCGCCACAATTAGAGAATGGTGCAAACCATGTGCTAGGATTAAAAACTACACCATAAGCACCTTGAACTCCTACTGATGTTGATGTTGTTAAAAATTGATAATCTGTTGAAAATCCTCTATTTCCTAATGTAAAGTTTCCGTTGTAAACTAAATTTTTAGGTGCAGTAACTGGAGATGTAACTGTATATGTTGTTGCAACTGTAGGAGAAACTGTTGGATTAGAACTAGTTGGTGCAATTAATGTTGGATCTAAAGGTGATGCTGTCCAAGTATATGTTGTACCTCCAGAAGCTGATAATGTTGTTGAACTTCCTTGACAAATTGTACTATTAAAACTTGTTGTTAAATTTGGTGATTGACCAATAGTTATTGCACCTTGAGTTACAATTGTTCCTGAGGAATCTGTTACAGATACAGAATATGGTCCTGGAGCTAAACCAGTAAAAACTCCTGAAGTATTTGTTGCAGAAGCTGTACCAGAAATAGAATAAGTTACATAAGGTTGTAATCCACCATTTCCGTAAACACTTAATGAACCATTGGTTAAACCCGGACATGTTGGTGTTATAATTGAAGCTGTTGCAATTAATGGTGAAGTAACCGAAAAATCATCTACTGCAAAATCATTCCCAACTAAATCAGTATTAGTATTCCACAATTCAATATTTACACAAGCGTTATTTGGCACGAAAGAATAGGTTACTCGTTGCCATCCAGCAGTTGAAAGTGGCGCTGAAGTTGATCCAAATATTAAGGCATTAGTTGAAGTGTTATTAAACTGTATTCCAACAGAAGCTCTAGTTCCTGCTGCATTTATTGTTTTTATCCAATAAGTAAAATTATAAGTTTTTCCAATTGTAAGTCCGCAAACTCCACTACCAGTACTTCCTGCTCTCCAAAAACGTTGGTTTCCTCCAGTTCCGTTTCCGTCAATAACCATCATGTTTCCTGTTCCTGTTGTATGATCGCCACCAGCAAGAAAAAAAGCGGTATTTACAGGTTGTGGATTGGTTGTAAAAGTATAATCGCCAGCATTTGTATTGCCAGAGTATGGAGCTGTAATAAAATTATATCCTGCGCCAATTAAACTAAATCCATTTCCATTAGTTGGAATATTAAAATTTCCATTTGTTAATAGATTTTGCGCCGATAAATTGGATATAAATAAAATAAAAAACAGAATGAATAAAGTAATTTTTCTCATTTTTTTAGCGATTTTTGAAGCGAAATTTACATAATATTAACGATATAATATCTTAAAATTTCATTTTTTTAAAAATAGCATTCTCTTTACCTTTTATAATTCAATAATATTTATCTTTGCATTTGAAATTGTTAAAAAAATTCTTATTAATAAACTAATGACAAATACTGAAGAATTTAGTGATGAAATTGGCAACAATCATATTGCTACTAATGAGGAAACTCCGTTAAGAAAAGATGCTTTTGAAAAAAGTGACGAAGAAAAAATTGAGCTTATAAAAAAGGATGTAACTAATATTTTACAAACTTTAGGAATAGATTTAACTGATGATAGTTTAAAAGGAACACCTAATAGAGTTGCAAAAATGTTTGTTAAGGAAATTTTTGGTGGATTAAATCCAAATAAAAAACCTAGTTCTTCAACATTTGAAAATAAGTACAAGTACAATGAAATGCTTGTAGAGAAAAATATTGTAGTTTATTCTACTTGCGAACATCATTTACTTCCAATTGTTGGTCGTGCGCATGTTGCTTACATTTCTAACGGTACAGTTGTTGGATTGTCTAAAATGAACAGAATTGTAGATTATTTTGCCAAAAGACCTCAAGTTCAAGAACGTTTAACAATTCAAATTGTTAGAGAATTGCAAAAAGTTTTAAATACTGATGATGTTGCTTGTATAATTGATGCCAAACATTTGTGCGTTAACTCTAGAGGAATTAAAGATATTGATAGCAGTACTGTTACAGCAGAATTTGGTGGAAAATTTAAAAATGAAAATACTAGAAGAGAATTTCTTGATTATATAAAATTGGAAACTTCGTTTTAGAGATGGAAGATGGAAGATGGAAGATTGGAGATTGAAGATGGAAGTTGGAAGTTGTAATTTATAGGGTTTTTAGCCCAGATTGTAATGGAAATCCTTGTGAAGGAAAAAGCTATTTTTTCTTGGTTTAAAAAAGCGACTGCAAGAAGCTCTTTTTAAACCATAGAAAAAAAGATTTTTACAAGCAAGATTGGAATGGAAAGCTGGATTGGCTTTAAATAAAAAAGATTGTATTAAAAAAATAATTATGTCGTTATATAAAAATCAAACGCTTAAAATTTATAATTCGCTTAGCGGAGAAAAAGAAGTTTTTACACCTGTACACGAAGGAAATGTGGGAATGTATGTTTGTGGACCAACGGTTTACAGTAATGTGCACTTGGGAAATGTGAGAACTTTTATGAGCTTTGACGTGATTTTTAGGTATTTATTGCATTTGGGATACAAAACGAGATATGTTAGAAATATTACCGATGTTGGGCATATTGTTGATGATGTTGATGATGGCGAAGATAAAATTGCCAAAAAAGCACGCTTAGAACAGTTGGAACCAATGGAAATTGTGCAAAAATATACGGTCGATTTTCATACAATTTTAGATAAATTTAATTTTTTGCCGCCAAGTATTGAACCTACTGCAACTGGTCATATTATTGAGCAAATTGAAATTGTAAAACAAATTATTGAAAATGGTTATGGTTATGAAGCCAATGGTAGTGTGTATTTTGACGTAGTAAAGTTTAACGAAACACATAATTACGGACAATTGAGTGGCAGAAATATTGAAGATATGCTTGCCAATACAAGAGATACTGATGGACAAAGTGATAAAAAAAATTCGCAAGATTTTGCTCTTTGGAAAAAAGCAGAAGTTGAACACATAATGCGTTGGCCTTCGCCTTGGGGAATTGGTTTTCCGGGTTGGCATTTAGAATGTACCGCTATGAGTACTAAATATTTAGGAGAAAAATTTGATCTTCATGGTGGCGGAATGGATTTGAAATTTCCGCATCACGAATGTGAAATTGCTCAAAATGAAGCTTGTACTGGTCATAGTCCTGTGAATTACTGGATGCACGCAAATATGTTGACGCTGAATGGCAAAAAAATGTCGAAATCTACTGGAAATAATATTCTTCCTGGTGAAATTTTTACTGGCGAAAGCGAATTTTTAAGCAAAGGTTTTGAACCCAATGTAGCAAGGTTTTTTATGCTTCAAGCTCATTATAGAAGTGTTTTAGATTTTTCTAATGATGCCATTTTGGCTGCAGAAAAAGGTTTTTATAGACTAATGGAAGGAATGGAATTGCTAGTAGAACTTGAAGCTAGCTCTACTTCTACTCTAGATATTTTATCGTGGCAAAAAAGCTGTTATGATGCTATGAATGACGATTTTAATACGCCAATTTTAATTGCACAATTGTTTGAAGGAATTCGATTTGTAAATGTTTTAAACGACAAAAGAGAAACAGTTACAAAAGAAGATTTGGAATTATTAAAATCTACATTAACTATTTTTATTTATGATGTTCTTGGTATTAAAGATGAAAAAGCATCTGAAAATAATTTAGAAAAACTAGAAGGTGTAATTGAAATGCTAATTGCAATGAGAAACGAAGCTAGAGCGAATAAAAACTGGCAATTGTCTGATGAAATTCGTGATAAACTTTTAGTTTTAGGTATTCAATTAAAAGATGGCAAAGACGTTACAGGTTTTAGTATTTCTAATTAAAATTAAAACTTAATTGAAATGTTTTCAAAAATTTTAACCTATCCATTATATCTTTTAATTAGGTTTTATCAAGAAGCTATTTCACCATTTTTACCTTCAACTTGCAGGTTTGAACCTACTTGTTCTAGTTATTTTATTGAAGCTTTAAAAATTCACGGATTGTTTTATGGAAGTTATCTTGGAGTGAAAAGAATACTAAGTTGCAATCCTTGGGGAAAAACTGGATTTGATCCTGTACCAGAAAAAAAGTGTTCTCATAACTGATATTTATAGATAATAACTGATGTATAAAATAAATCTCTTACTCCTTTTTATTTTTAGTTTCTATTTTACAGCTAGTTGCAAACAATTAAAAAAAGAAACTGAAGCTGAAACCAATCAACAAAACTATATCTTCTTTCTTCATAATAAATTTATTGAAGAAAATGATTTAGATGTAGAACATCTTGAATATGGAAAAGCTGAATATTTAGAAATTATAAAAGCGTTTGAAAAAGATAACTTTATAGTTTTAAGTAAAAAGAGAAAGAAAAATACTGATACAAAAAACTATGCAAAAAAAGTAGTTTCTCAAATTGATAGTTTACTAAATATTGGAGTTAAACCAAATCATATTTCTGTAATTGGGACATCTAAAGGCGGTTATATTGCTCAATATGTTTCTACTTTTATAGCTAATCCTGACATAAATTTTGTATTTATTGGTTGTTA
>NZ_JAYUPK010000056.1:0-8258 GCF_043760115.1 Flavobacterium sp. | reverse complement strand
CAAACTCGTCAGTACTTAAGTATTTATCAAGTTCGTCAATATCGTTAAATATTTTTGTATCATTTCCATCGACTTTAAAAGTAGTTAACTTAAAATCTACCCTATTAACATCAATAAAATATAAAAAATCGTTAGTGTTTTTATCTGTAATAACATAACCTCTAGCGGTTGAAGCATTTCCAACAAAAACTTCTGTTATAACTAAATTTTCAACTTCTGTACTTCTGTTTAAAAGTGTTGAATTGCTTTTTGGATTTGTTTCAACAGATTTCCCAAATTGAAAATTTGTTGAGTAAAAGGTTTCTAAATAAGATGAAACTTTTGCGTTTTCAATAACTTTTGTGTTCGTTTCATCATCTTTTGAACAACTTATAACTAAACTTGTTCCTACAAAAAGAACTAATAAAGAAAAAAATGTACTTTTAATTGTTTTCATTTTTAATTGTTTTTTTTGCTTACTTCTTTGATTGTGCTTCTGGCACTTAAAGGCAGTCAAAGATTTAGCATTGGTTAAAAATATAAATTTCTGCCCGCTACATTTTTAATTATTAGATTAGCTAACCATTCCTTCACATTTCCAGCTAATGTAATTTATACATTTAAATTGTGCTAGATTATAAGGCAATGTTTAAAAACGAAACTTTTTCTTTTTACAAATATGATATTAAAATTTAAATTGCATATACGTATAAATACCTGTTTTTCAATTTTTATTAATACTATTTTTGTCATTTTTGGAAAAGGTTTCCTATAACTAATTATTTAAAATTAAACCTAACGAATATAAATTAAAAAAAAAAATGTCTCAATTAAAAAATTAAGACATTTTCTCTCGAAAAATATATAAAAACTAAATACTAATTCTCTTTAAATTTTCTATCCCAAATTTCTGAGTTAAAGTTTTTGCCCATCAAAAAGAAATAATAAGCTATTGAAGCAATGACCGCTTTAAACATAAATAAAAATAATATAATTGGTGCCATTGGTACATCTTTACTCAAATCATCAACTGGAGAAACTGCTATGATTACTGCGCTAATGATTCCGCAAAAAACTACAAAATTCATTAAATTTTTAAAAGGCGAAACCATTAATTTTCTATACCAAACTAGATCGTTACCCCATTTGTGAATTAAATAATAATAATCATTTCCAATTGGAGCAAACAACAATGGATCATCATAATTTATTAATTGAAACGCTTTGCTTGGCGCAATAATTTTAAATCCTTCTAAACTTGTTTCGTGTGCTTTCTCTAAAGCACTTATTTTAGTAATTGCTTCTTCTGGAATTTCATTTTTAAATAAATTACTGTCAAGAAAACGCAAACGATAATCTATACAAACCTTCTTTATTTGATTAATATGGAAAATCTTATCAGTTTCAAGTAAATCAAACTCAAATTTGTTCACGTTTGTTGAACTTTTTGTTTTCAATTTCTCTTTAATTTCCTGTCTTTCTAGTTCATTATTTTCTAAAATCGCTTTAACTTCTTCTAGAAGTTGCAATTCTGAGATGAATTTTTTTCTGTCTTGAAGTAATTCATCAACTAAAGTTTTCTTATTCATTAGCATAATACAAGTTTTATATATAAATTTTTAATGAAATTTTATATACTCTAAATTAAGGAATTACTTAATATAAATAACATTTTGTAAAAAATATTTTTACATTATTCAACTCATAAACTATTGTTAATAATTTAAAAAGCTTATGTTAATTGATAAAACTATAAAAACCATAAACTTTAATTTTGCATAAATATTTCAATAACTTAAAAAAAGTAAACTTATGAAAACAAGAAATTTTTTAACAGCAATTGCAATAACAGGATTGTTATTAGTATCTGGAGCAACATTTGCTCAAAAAGAAATGACTAAAAAAGTTGGTGGTGCTGAAATGTATCCTTCTAAAAACATTGTAGAAAATGCAGTAAATTCTAAAGATCACACCACTTTGGTTGCAGCAGTAAAAGCAGCAGGATTAGTAGAAACATTACAATCTAAAGGACCATTTACCGTTTTTGCCCCAACAAATGCAGCATTTGACAAATTACCAAAAGGAACAGTTGAGAATTTATTATTACCAGAAAATTTAAAAACATTGCAAACAGTTTTAACATATCACGTTCTTGCAGGAAAATTTAGTGCAGCAGATATTGTAAAAGCAATTGCTGGAGGAAAAGGAAAAGCAACTTTTAAAACCGTTTCTGGTGGCACTTTGACAGCTTCATTAAAAGGTAAAGATGTAATTTTAACTGACGAAAATGGCAATTCATCTAAAGTAACTATTGCCGATGTAAACCAATCTAATGGTGTAATTCATGTTGTAGATACTGTGGTTTTACCAAAATCTTAATTTGTTAGATTATTAATTTGGTAAAAAAAACCTTTCTAGAAATAGAAAGGTTTTTAGTTTTATAAATTGATTATCTAAGTGTTGCACCCAATTCTGATTCTAAATTACTTTGCAGTTTATTCATAATTTTATCAATTTGAACATCAGTCAGTGTTTTAGATGCATCTTGAATTGTAAAACTTACTGCATACGATTTTTTTCCATCAGGTAAATTCTTACCTTCATAAACATCAAATAAATTGATGTTTTTCAACAACGATTTTTCTGAATTTCTTGCTACAGTATAAATAGATTCAAAAGCTACAGATTTATCTATAAGTAATGATAAATCGCGTCTAACTTCTGGATATTTTGGAATAGAAGTAAACTTGATTTTATTAGATAATAATTTCAAAATTAAATCCCAATTAAAATCTGCATAAAAAACATCTTGCTTAATGTCAAAATATTTTAAAACAGATTTTTTTACTGTTCCCAATTCAACCAAAATATCATTGGCATTTGCAATAGCAATTCCTTCGGCAAAAACATCAAGAGTAATTGGTAAATTATGCGTTTTATCAAATCCTAATCTTGATAAAATAGCAGTTACATAACCTTTAAACAAAAAGAAATCGGTTGGTTTTTCTTGTGTTGTCCAGCTTTCATTCATTCTATTTCCAGTAGAATATAATGCCAAATGTTTCTTTTCATTAAATCCAGATAACAATTTATGGTAGCTTTTTCCGAATTCAAATAACTTTAAATCTGCATTTTTTCTGTTGATATTGAAAGAAACAGCTTCCAATCCAGAAAACAATAACGACTGTCGCATGGTAGATAAATCGCTACTCAACGGATTTAAAATAGTAACATTATATTCTTCTTTTAACATTTCAGACAATTTTATATAATCTGGCGATGTTAAAGAATTTGCCATCATTTCATGATAACCAACTGAATTTAATTGATTGGCAACAATATTCTGAATTTTATAATCTTCTGTTCGAGATGACTTTGAAATAGTTGCATTTAATTTTTTAGAAATAGTAATATTGTTGTAACCATATACTCTTAAAATTTCTTCAATTACGTCAACTTCTCTTTGTACATCAACTCTGTAAGCAGGAATTATTAATCCTAAACCAGCATCAGATGAACTATTGACTTTAATGTCTAACGAAGCAATAATTTTTTTAATGGTATCTTTTGGTAATTCTTGTCCAATTAATTTGAATGCTTTTTCGTAATTTAAAAACACTGCAAAATCTTCAATTTTCTTTTGATAAATATCAATAATATCCGATGTAATTTCGCCACCAGCAACTTCTTGAATTAAAAGTGCAGCACGTTTCAAGGCATATTCTGTAATAGTTGGATCAATTCCTCTTTCAAATCTAAAAGATGCATCTGTACTTAAACCATGTCGCTTGGCAGTTTTTCTAATAGAAACTGGATTAAAATAGGCACTCTCTAAAAATATAGAAGTCGTATTTTCTGTAACTCCAGAATTTTTTCCTCCAAAAATTCCTGCCAAACACATTGGACCTTTATCGTCACAAATAACTAAATCTTCATTGCTCAAAGTTCTTTCTACATCATCAAGTGTTGTAAATTTAGTTCCAGAAGTTACAGTTTTTACAGTAACTTTTCCGTTAATTTTTGCAGCATCAAATGCGTGAAGTGGTTGACCTAATTCGTGAAGAACATAATTAGTAACATCAACAATATTATTTTTAGGAGTTAAACCAATGGCTTTTAAACGGTTTTGTAACCAACTTGGTGAAGCTTTTACTGTAATTCCAGATATAGTAACGCCACAATATCTTGGTGCCAATTTTATATCTTGAACATCAATATCAATTTTTAAAATTCGTTTATCAACTTTAAATTTAGAAACCGATGGAGTAATTAATTCTAAAGAAGCATTTTTTTGAATTAATCCTGCTCGTAAATCTCTTGCAACTCCCATATGTGACATTGCATCGGCACGATTTGGAGTTAAACCAATTTCAAAAACCTCATCATTTTCTATATTAAAAACTGTTGATGCTAAAGTTCCAGGTTTTAAGTTAGCATCAAGAATCATAATACCATCGTGAGAAGTTCCCAAACCTAGTTCGTCTTCGGCACAAATCATTCCATGACTTTCTTGACCTCTTATTTTTCCTTTTTTTATTTCAAATTCGTTTCCGTCTTTGTCTATTAATTTTGTTCCAATTGTAGCTACAGGAACTTTTAAACCTGCAGCAACATTACTTGCGCCACAAACTATTTGTAAAGGAATTCCATTACCCAAATCTACAGTTGTAATGTTTAATCTATCAGCATCTGGATGTTTTGTACAAGTTAAAACATGTCCAACAACAACGCCTTCTAATCCACCTTTTACAGATTGAAATTTTTCTACAACTTCAACTTCTAGACCTAAATCGGTTAAAATTGTTGCAACGTCTTCTGAACTTGAATCTATTTTTAAGAATTGTTTTAACCAATTGTAAGAAATTCGCATTGTATCTACTTATTAAGGTTGCAAATATAGGTATAATTGAATAATTTGCAATAGTAAGATGTTGAGAATATGAATTAAAATTTAAAGAAAAGCTTTAGAATAAACTTAATTTGGCATTACCAAAAAAGTACTGTTTTCATCATTAAAAATATGATAAAAAGAATTAAAATGAATGTTGGTAACTAATACACCATCAATTGGGAATTTAGTAATTTCAGAATTTACCATTACACCTTCTTCTTTTTTAACGGCTCTAATTTTTAATAAATTTTCATATTTTTTATGATAAGCCAACTTATAATTATTTTCTGATGGATTATTTAAATAAATATAAACCATAGAGTAGGTAGCATCTGTATTTTCTAGTACTACCGCTAAATCTTTATAGGAATCATTATTAAAATCGCCATAAACTATTGAAGATTTTTTTTTATTTGGATCTTTTGTTATCGCATATTCTTCACCATCAATTGAATAATTACTTTCAATTACAGACATAATTCCAGAGTCTATTTTAACTTCGGGTTTCTTTTTTGGTTTGGGTTTATAACTATCAAAATCATTTTTTTTATAAATATCATCAGCATAAATATATCCAACTGGTCTGTCTGAAAGTAAGACTGGCTTTTCGGCATAAATAGCTACATATTTATCTCTTCCTTCTCTTTCTAAAATAGTTTTATCAAAATTTTTAATTTCATTTTCTTCATCTTTACATTTTGTGTAGACTAAAGTTCCAAATTTTAGTTTGTAAACAGAATTATACATTGCTCTATTTGGAGTTCTTCTAACATCAGCATTATGAGTAACAACATAATTTTCTACAGCACACATACCGAATTTAGAAAGCGAATCGTCTTTGGTTTTAGAATTATAATAATCATAATCAGTTTCATTATTTTTATTTTCAACACCATTAACTATAAGATTATTCTTATGTAAATAAAAGTATACAAAAACAACTAGTATAGCTATACAAATTATAACTATCAGATGTTTAAACCTATACCAAATACCAATATGATTATTACTCATAATTAAATCTTAAACAGGTAAAAATACAATTTACTTTTTAAAATTTAGATTTTAAAATCGTCAAAGTTTGTCTACAATAATTCTTCAATATTTTTTTTAATGTTTTCAGATATTTTTTTTGTAGGTAAATCGTTTTCATCATTTCCAAAAGGATCTTCTATTTCTTCTGCAATTAATTCTAAACTTGCAAGTACATAAAAAATAAAAACTACTACTGGCGCAACGTAATATCCTAAGCTAAAAGCGTAACCAAAAGGCAAAGTCATAACATAAAAAAAGATAAATTTTTTAATAAAAACACTATAAGAATATGGAATTGGAGTGTTTTTTATTCTTTCGCAAGCACCACAAATATCAGTAAATGATTGAATTTCTAAATTTAAAATTATCAATTGATCGCCTGTAATTTTTTTAGAATTGTACAAATCGTTTATTTTATGAAATAACATTTTGGCAACCTGATTGGGTTTGTGATTGTGATGTGGAATCAATTGTAAATCGTCAAATAATTCTTTAGAAACTTCTTCATTTTTAAGATGTTTATGCAATATTGAGGCATAACTTGGAATTATTTTTCTAAAATATTTTCTATCTGCTTCGTCTTGAAGAATAATTGAAAGTTTTATGGCTAAATTTCTACTATTATTAACAAGTGAACCCCATAATTTTCGTCCTTCCCACCAACGATCATAAGCAGTATTTGTTCTAAAAACTAATAATAATGAAATTACAAAACCAAGCATTCCATGCATAATAGTAATGTTTTTTACATAACTGGTATCGGCAAGTTTCCAATATTCTACTTCTAGATATCCAATAATTCCTGCATAAAATCCTATAGCAATCATTACAGGAAATAAAGTTCTAAAAGTATCTGCTTTATGAAATTTAAAAATAAAAGTAAACCAATCTTTGGTGTTGTAGGATATCATTATTATTTTATTTATTGATTATATTTTTGTTTTAACTGATGTAATTCCAAATATTTTTTTTCTTACTCATTTCAATAAAAACCTCACGAAGTCTTGTGTGTTCTGGTTTTATCATTGATGCATCGTCTTTTAAAAGTTTCATGGCATATTCTCTGGCCAACATTAAAATGTCTCTGTCTTTAACCAAATCGGCAATTTGTAAGTTTAAAACGCCACTTTGTTGTTTGCCCATAATATCGCCTGGACCACGAAGTTTTAGATCTACTTCGGCAATTTCAAATCCATCGTTGGTACGACACATTGTTTCTATTCTGGTTTTACTATCTTCTCCTAACTTGTTGCCAGTCATTAATATGCAATAACTTTGTGCTGCGCCACGACCAACTCTACCACGAAGTTGATGCAGTTGAGACAATCCAAAACGTTCGGTACTTTCTATAACCATTACACTTGCGTTGGGAACATTTACACCTACTTCAATTACAGTTGTTGCTACCATAATATTAGTTTTTCCTGCAACAAATCGTTGCATTTCTGCTTCTTTTTCTGCAGGTTTCATTTTTCCGTGAAGGATAGAAATACTGTATTGTGGCAATGGAAAATCTCTAGAAATACTTTCATAACCATCCATTAAATCTTTATAATCCATTTTTTCAGATTCTTGAATTAATGGATAAACTATATAAATTTGTCTGCCTTTAAAAATTTCATCTTTCAAGAATTTCCAAACTTTTAATCTATTACTATCGTATCTATGAACGGTTTGAATAGGTTTTCTTCCTGGTGGCAATTCATCAATTACAGAAATGTCTAAATCGCCATACAAACTCATTGCTAAAGTTCTAGGAATTGGAGTTGCAGTCATTACTAAAATGTGTGGCGGAATTTCATTTTTTTTCCACAATTTACTTCGTTGTTCTACACCAAACCTGTGTTGTTCATCAATTACAGCAAGACCTAAATTTTTAAATTGAACTTTATCTTCTAGCAGTGCATGCGTTCCTATTAATATATCTAAAGTTCCATTTTCTAATGCTTCGTGAATAATTTTTCTTTCAGAAGTTTTTGTTGAGCCAGTAAGCAATTTTAAGCTAATATTCAATTCTTTAGCCAATTCTGAAAGTCCAATAAAATGTTGATTAGCAAGAATTTCTGTTGGCGCCATTAAGCAACTTTGAAAACCATTATCTTTTGCTAAAAGCATACTCATTAGTGCTACAATTGTTTTTCCAGAGCCAACATCGCCTTGTAATAATCGGTTCATTTGTGCATTGCTTCCTAAGTCGTTTCTAATTTCTTTCAGCACTCTTTTTTGGGCATTTGTTAATTCAAATGGCAAATGATTGTTATAAAAATCGGTAAAATTTTCTCCTACTTTTTCAAACGGATGACCTTTTATTTTGTGTTTTCTAATTAAATTTTTAGTAATTAACTGCAATTGA
>NZ_JAYUPK010000055.1:0-8265 GCF_043760115.1 Flavobacterium sp. | reverse complement strand
CTATACAGATTAATTCGTGTACTATTAGACAATAAATCCCAGTTAATAGTTGTGTCAATTTCGGTTTGTAGTTTGGCTTTGCCTATCTTGGCTTGGTTTTCAAAGAGTGCATTTGTTAAACTTAAAAAGTTATTTATCAATTCTATTTTCTCTCTACTTAGCTCGTGCGAAATTTCTCTAATATCTTGTTCAATAAGTTGCAACTCGTTTAAAAAACTCTTTCGGTCTTTACTTACTTGGTTGTCATCTCTACTATTTAGCATGTCTAAGTTTAGTCTTAAACCAAACAATCTACCTAAAACTCCATCATGAAGTTCTTTGGCAATTCTTTTTTTCTCTAAGTTTTTACCATGGTCAATACTATCTTGTTCAGATATTACCAATCTATAAATATCTTCGTTGGCACGTTGTTGCGATTGTTCTAATAAAAGGTATTTATTTTTTAAAAACTGTGTCCTACTGTAAAACAAAATAAGTAAAATAGACCCAAAGGCAAAAACTAAACCAATAATACGTTTGTTTTTTTCTGTTAAAAAAGTATTTTCTTTTATAAGTTCATCGGTTTCTAATTGTATTCTTGCAAAACGATCAAGGTTTTTTCGTTCTTCATTTTGAAGACTATCACTTATTTTAATGTAATCTGAGGTATATTCTGATGAATTTTTTTTATCAACAGACGCTGCTTGTTTTAATGATAAAACAATATCAAACGGATTTTGAGAATCTTTGGCAAGTTGTAATGCTTTTTTAGAATATCGTATACTAAAGGTTGTGTCTTTAATTGCATCGTAATATTCTGAAAGGTGAATATTGCTTAAAACAATCAACCTAACATCTTTTAAACTATCTCTAATTTTAAGAGCATTTTGAAATAATTGAGGTACATCATTATATTCTTTTAATTTTAATTTACAAAAAGCAAGGTTATCTATTAATAAAGAATATAAATCTGGATCATCAACATTAACATTTGAATTCTTTAAACCTAAATTAAAATTTTCTATGGCTAGTTTATAATTTTCTTTTTTAATATATAAATAACCTATATTGTTGTAACATACGGACTCTTTAAGATTTTCATCTTCAAAATCTGATTCAACAACAATCTTTAATGCTTTATTATGAAAATCAATTGCTTTATAAAAATCATTTAATTCATTATAAACTAAACCTAGTTGATTTAAAGTATTATATAGGTTGTTATAATCTACATTATCTTTATAAATGTAGTATGATTTTAAAAGAGATAATTCAGAACCAATAAAATCATTGATTTTTGATTGTATTATACCTTTATTTAAAGTTACAAAAGCATAATCAATATCTTTTTTTTTATTTAAATAACACTTTTCAGCTTTTATATAATAGTAAAAACTACTGTCTAGAATATTTTCATCTCTGTAACTCGCAGCTAAATACCTATATGATTTAAAAATATTTAAAGAATCATTATCATCAATAGAATTTTCCAATAATAAAAATGAAGTATATTTTACATTACTTAAATCACCAATATTATAAAATTCTATTAAAATTTTAGAGAGATTATCTCTATATTTCGAATTTTTTTTATGAAGATTATTTAAGTCTAAAGCTTTAATTAAAATTTCATTTTTTAACTCTAGTGAATCTTTTGAAACTTCATTAATTTTTTTGATGTAATATGATAAACTATCTGATGCAAAATTTTCAGATATTATTAGATTATTGTTTTCCTTACATGAAGTTTGTAAAATAACAATAATAATTAAAATAAATATTTTTTTCAATATCTTTGACTAAGCATCAAAAATAATAAAAAAAAGTTATTAAACAAATAATAACTTTCATTTATGATAATATATGATTTATTGATTATGCACCAGTTGGTTTAGAATCTTTACCCCCACCTACATGTAGAGATGTAATTGTAATAGCACCAGTTGGTTTCGAATTCTTACCTCCAAGATCATTTGGGACAAAAGAAGTCAAAGAAAACATAAACATAAATAACGCTGCAATTGTAAATAATTTTTTCATAATGTTTGGGATTTTGTGTTATTAAAATAATTTAGTTTTTAGTTTTGGTTTTAATTGGTTGGAATTCAATGTGTACATTCATTTACTTTCCAACGATGTAAAAATACTTCTACATTACGTATTGATTGATATGCTTTTCCTTGTATAATGTAGAATAGCATCGTTTGGTAGTGAATGTGTGCCAATTGTGGGTGAATGGATGGTTTATAAAAAACAGGTGTTTTTTATAGGTAAATCAGTAAGTTTTTTTAATCAACTTATTGATTTTTAATGAATTATGAATATTTGTGTGCTGTATTGTTACTGGTTTAATACAAAAGCCATCGCACTATTTGTCTTTCTGACGAAGGAAGAATCTCTGCGAACTTGGCAAGTAAACTTGGAAACTTTAAATTGTTTTGCGTGAGCATTTTGTGGAGATTCTTCCTGCGTCAGAATGGAAAGAAGTCGCTAGAGGAATTGTATTATATTAGCATTGGTTTTTACGATAACTATAAATGTCATTGTTTATAATTACTTTTCAAATACTATAAATGTTATAATCTAAGTCAAAAGCCATCGTATTATTTGTCTTTCTGACGAAGGAAGAATCTCTGCGAACTTGGCAAGTTAACTGGATAGCTTTTTATTGGTTTGCGTGAGCATTTTGTGGAGATTCTTCCTGCGTCAGAATGTAAAGAAGTCGTTAGAGGAATTGTAGTTATTAATGAAATTTACTTTTCAAATACTATAAATGTTATAGTCTAAGTCAAAAGCCATCGTATTATTTGTCTTTCTGACGAAGGAAGAATCTCTGTGAACTTGGAAACTTTAAATTGTTTTGCGTGAGCATTTTGTGGAGATTCTTCCTTTTTCAAAATGGAAAAAAGTCTTTAGAGGAATTGTAGTAATTAATGAAATTTACTTTTCAAATACTATAAATGTCATAGTCTAAGTCAAAAGCCATCGTACTATTTGTCTTTCTGACGAAGGAAGAATCTCTGCGAATTTGGCAAGTTAACTTGGAAATTTTAAATTGGTTTGCGTGAGCATTTTATTGAGATTCTTCCTTTGTCAGAATGGAAAAGTAGTCGCTATAAGAATGCAATACTAATAATTAACATTGGTTTTTACGATAACTATAAATGTTATAATATATAATTACTTTTCAAATACTATAAATGTTATAGTCGAAGATAAAAGCCATCGTACTATTTGTCTATCTGACGCAGGAAGAATCTCTATAAACTTGGAAACTTTAAATTGGTTTGCGTGAGCATTTTGTGGAGATTCTTCCTTCGTCAGAATGGAAAAGTGGTTGTTAGAGGAATTCTAATACAAATTAACATTGGTTTTTACGATAACTTTAAATGTCATTGTTTATAATTATTTTTCAAATACTATAAATGTCCTAGTCGAAGACAAAAGCCATCGTACTATTTGTCTATCTGACGCAGATAAATCTCTGTAAACTTGGCAAGTTAACTGGATAGCTTTTACTTGGGTTGCGTGAATTGTTTGTGGAGATTCTTTCCTCCACGGCGGACAAGCTCTTTGTCAGAATGGAAAGAATAAACGATAAAGAATTATTTTACTAATAACATTGATTTTATTTATTTTTACAATCTAAAACCATTTTATGATAGAATTTCAAGAGGGTTATTTCACTTTTTACACTTACATAATTACCAACAAAGCCAAAACTGTTTTATACACAGGAATGACAAAAAATTTAAAAAGAAGACTAACAGAACATAATGATCACGTTAATTTAAAATCGTTTACTGCAAGATATAACGCGCATTACTTATTGTATTTTGAAAAATTTACTTGGGTTGAACTAGCAATTGGTAGAGAAAAAGAAATTAAAGGATGGACAAGAAATAAAAAAATAGAACTTATTAAAACTATTAACCCTGAAATGAGATTCTTGAATCATTTGTTTGAATAATGTTTTTTAATTGATTGTTATTGATGATAATAGTATTGTACTTATTTTTTGAAACAGTATAAATGTTATAGTTTAAGACAAAAGCCATCGCAACACTTTTCCATTCTGACGCAGGAAGAATCTCTATAAACTTGGAAACTTTGAGTTGGTTTGCGTGAGCATTTTGTGGAGATTCTTCCTTCGTCAGAATGGGAATAATAAACGACAAACATTATCATACTAATTAACATTAGTTTTAAAACAACTATAAATGTTATAGTAGAAGACAAAAGCCATCGCACTATTTGTCTTTCTGACGAAGGAAGAATCTCTATAAACTTGGAAACTTTAAATTGGTTTGCGTGAGCATTTTGTGGAGATTCTTTCCACCACGGCAGACAAGCTCTGCGTCAATATGGAAAATAATACAATTGAAAAATTATAGTAATTTAATAGTAGAAACCCATTAAAAAGGCAAAATAATAAAAATAGAAGTTCCTGCACCAATGTTAGATTGTAATGAAAACTTACCATTATTACTTTCTATTCGTTCTTGCATATTTTTAATACCAATTCCGTTTCTTGCTTCATTAGTATTAAAACCAAAACCATTATCTTTTATTGACATACAAATGCTGTTTTCTTCTTGTTCAAAGTTTACTGTTGCATGTGTTGCTTGTGCATGCTTATATATGTTATGCAAAGCTTCTTGAATAATTCTATACAATTGCATTTTAATTTTACTAGAAATTAGTTCCCAGTTTAAACTTGGTATTATTTCTACAGTATACTTTATTTGGTGCAAATTGCTTTGCTCTTGTATTAGCGTAGTAATTAAAGTTTGAAAATTGTGGGTTTCTATAAAAGCATCTTGATTTAAATTGTGCGAAATGTTTCTTATTTCGTTTTCAATATCTTTAATATCATCTATTTGTAACAATGCTTTATCTATGGTTTTTTTATCTGTTTTTTTAGAAAGTTCGAACAGATTAAATCTTGTGCTGGCAAGCTTGTTTAAAATATTATCATGTAGTTCTTTAGCAATGCGTTTTTTTTCATTATTTTTTTCATTGTCTATAGTTTTTTGTTGGTTTATCATTAATTCATATATGGCTACATTGGCTTTTTGCTGGTCTTGGAGTAACAAAATTTCTTTTTGTTTGGCTTTTTGTCTGTAAATGATAAATAGCAATATAACGATTAATAAAACACTTGCAATTATTGATGTTAAAACCCATTTTTGCTTTATAGCTTTTTCTTTATCTTTAGTAATTTCGTTGGTTTGTAATTGAATGTTGTAGAATTGATTTCTGGCTATTCGTTCTTTGTCAATTAAACTGTCAATTTTACTATCATATTCTTTAATAGATTTAGAAGCTTTTTCTTTATTAACAAAACCAACCTGGACTAAACTATTTAAAATTGTGTATGGTGATTTAGATTTTCTAGCAATAATCAACGCCTTGTCAGCAAATAACTTTGCATTTAATGTGTCTTTTAGCTTAAAATAATAATCAGATTTATAAATACTATTTTGAGCAGATTCGCTAAAAAAATTATAATTATTTAAAATTATTTCAGCTTTATTCAAATAAGTAATAGCTGATTTATTATCTTTAGTTTGTAAAATACTAAATCCAAGATTATTTAATAATATTCCATTTAATTCTGGATGGTTTTTTAATATATTTTTCTCTTTTAAACCTTCTTTAAAATAATAAATTGCTTTTTCAAATTCTCTTGTTCCTGTGTATGAATTACCAATGTTATTATAACTTGTTCCAATTAAATTAGTATTGTTGTAACCAATTAATTTATTGCTTCTGACAATTTTTAATGCCTGATTGTGATAGGAAATTGCTAAATTGTAATTTTTTAAATTATGTAATATATTACCCTTTTCATTTAGAATATTATATTCATGATTTAGATCTTTTTTATTTTGTTTATCATAAAATAATTTGGATTTGGTTATATAATAATCTGCACCAATATTGTCATCAAGTTTATATAATAATAGTGCTGTGTAAATATATAATCTAGATAATTCTAAATAATTGGTTGTGAATTTATAGAATTTTTCTGATTTTAAAAAATAATAAAAAGCGCTATCATAAATTCCATTTTTTTTCAAATAACTAGCTTTATAACGATAACACCTCGCAAGATTTAATGTGTCTTTGCTTTCAAATGATTTTTTAAAAAATATTAGAGAATATTTATTAAAATTCTTTTTATCAAATGTTTTATTGGTATACAAAGTAATCTTACTCAAATTATTCCTCAACACACTATCATTCTTGGATAAATCCAATAAATTAAAAGCTTTTTCATTGTATTTATCTCTAGTTTTAAAATCTAAGGTATCATTTTTAGCAATAGCCAAGAATTTTTTTATAGAATCATTGGTATTAGTGGTATTGGTAGTATTTGTGTTATTGCAACTTACTAAAAGCAGTGTTAACAAGGCAATGGCAATTCTCATTAAAGTTGAAATCATTTGTATAAAAATTAAATTGATGTATTGAAAAACCATTATACTAAAAAAATGAGTTTCAAATAAAAACTTGAAACTCATTTAATTTAATCATCTTTTACTGTAATGACTATTTCATCGTCAAACTTGTACTCGCCTTTTTTATAAATTTCTTTGGTAGCAAGTTCAATTTCATAGCTGTAAATGCCTTTGGGTAATTCTAAAAGGCATTCTTTACCATCGTTTTGTATTACTAGTTCTTTTTTTATCTCATTACCATCTTCATCCTTGCCAGTAATTCTAAAAGTAATTTTGTCTTTTAGTTTGTTTTTTATACAAACACTTTCTATCACTTTAGCATTTACAGCAGTTTTATTACCTTTTATAAAACTAAGGCCAGTTATTATTATTTCTCCGGTTTTTAATAGTTTATCTAGGTTGGATTGGGCAAGAAGGCAATTTGAAATTAGAAAAACTAGAATTGTGATGTAGTTTTTCATTGGTATTATTTTATTACTAATTTATTTTCTGTTCAAAATTGATTCTATATACTTGATGTTTTCAAAATTTTTTCCAAAATCAAATAAGGTTGCAAAAAAAACTGGTTTGCTACTTACTATAATTTCATCATTCCTATTAGATATAGTTATAATTTCACCAAAAGATTTTAATGACATTAAACTTTGAAATCTGATTGATTCATTCTCAATACTTGTACTTTTCCAATTCTTATTTCTCTTAATCTTTGCTTCCAAATCAACTAAATCTGTACTAGTTTGTAAATTTAAAAATTGATTTACAGAAAAATTTTCATTTGCTCCAACATTTAGAGAAAAAATTACGTGTATTATTGTTAATAATGAGCTTAAAACTAACGAATTATATACTATCTTTTTTATGAAATAAATTTTTAATATTTCTTGAAATTCAAAAAAACATAAATTATAAATTACATATAATAAAATAAATAAAACAGCGCACTTTAAAAAAATAATAATAATTGTTTTCATAATTTTAAATTTAATCAAAACATCCATCTACATAACATGCCCAAAATCCTCCTATAAAACCTGCAGCAAAACCTGCTGGTCCACCAATACTGCCACCTAACATTCCCATTAACATATGTCCAGCACATCTTGTACTTCTAGTAGGTTTGCCATTATTTTCTAAATTTATTAAATCATCTTGAAAAAAACTTAAATATTTAAATTTTGAATTTGATTCCATTAAATCTTTATTAAGCTTAAGTCCATCAAAAAAAGTCAAAACTTCTTTTTTCTCACTTTCTGTAAGATTTGAAATATTAATGTGATGAATAAAAATATTATTTATTTGATCGTAATCATTAAAATTTTTAGTGCTAAAAAAATAATTAATATTCTGTTCAATAATATTTTTTTCACCTTTAGAAATTATATTGTTATCAACATAATCTTCCAACATAGAATTAAAATTATCGTATTTACTGGTAATAATTAAGTTTTTGTCAAATTCTTGTGAAACTTCATTTTTTGAAAATCCGTTATTGTTTAAATATTCAACTATTTTTTCTTTAAAATTAGCAACTTTTAATTTTTCAGAAGTATTTTCAGAATTTACACCGTTTAGCAAATCTTCATTGGAATCCATAAAACTTTTAAGTTTTTTTGAATTAAAGTCAAATTTATTTGTTTCATTTGGATAATATTTTTTGTTTGTAATATCTAAATTAATATTAGATAAAACCGTTTCAAAATTTGCCTGAGCATTTCCAGTAATAGATAATAATACTATAGCAATTAAGCTAAATAATAAATTTTTCATAAATTTGTATATAATTTTAATTATTGCAGTCCTGCTTTGTGTCGTCGAAAACATA
>NZ_JAYUPK010000054.1:0-3618 GCF_043760115.1 Flavobacterium sp. | reverse complement strand
TGGATTGTTGGCGATATTGCGCTTGTAATGCTTTAATGCGTTGCTCTTGTTCAACAAATCTTCTTGTTTGTTCAGTTGTGTCTCCTTGCCCTGAAACTATTTCTTTACGCAGATCAGTGTTTGCTTTTTGAAGTTCAAAAATTTCTTTTTTTGTTGCAGTAATTTGGTCGGATGCTTTTTGGGTATCAATTACTAATTCTGCGATTTGTATAATGTTTGACATAATTTTATAATTGTTCTATTACTGAAATTTTTAAATTCATATAATCAAAAAAATGAGCTAATAAAATAGATTGGTCATTGTATAAAGGGATTGATTGTACTGACATAAATAAAGAAAAATTATCTCCTAACAATGCATCTATTTCGTAATTAGCATTAAATTCATAAGAAAAATTTGCATTATCTGTTGGTCCAGCAAATAGTTGACCTTTTGAATAAAATGTATGGATTTTAAAGTTATTTCTAAATAAATAATAATTTATTTCTAAATAATTAAAAGGAGAAAAACTTGCTAAATTGTGTTGAGATTTTGATTTTAAATTAAATTTAATTCTTTGATTTTTTGATAATGAAATTACATTTGTATTATTTATTGCAGTGAATTGTGAATTAGTTTGACCAATTGCAATAGCATTTGTAGTAGGAATATTTGCTAAAGTTGTAATTTTTTGTAAAACATTTAAAAAATAAATATTATTTCCAATAGCAGAACTTGTATAAACATAATTTAAAGATGGAAGTCTAAATTCAGAAATATAATTCGCAAAACCGTTATGGTCTATACTTATTTTTGCAATTCGAGAAACTCCACCCTCTTCACTTATAAATGAAAATAATAATCTAGAAACATTTATTTTATTTGTTGGTTGTATGTTTTCAAATTCTAAAATAAAATTAGATGCTATATCTATATTTATTGGCGTTGAAAATATTTCTGTTCGAATGCCATTGTTGCCTGTTACAAAAATTTTATTTTCATTTTCATTAAAATATTTTATTGAAAATATAGACTGTGGCGAAGTGTTTTGAGTGCTATAAAGAGGGGATGCATTAATTATTTTATATTTTTCTAAAAAACCAAATGAAATAGTTAAATCATAAACAACAGGAATTTCAACTGCTGTTTTTTCAATCATTAAACATTTTACATTTATTTTATCTTTTTTTGTTGAATAATTTAATTCTAAAGGCAACCAATAAGTAGATAAATTTTTTACAAAGAAAATATTTTGCATTTTAAAATTTGTCAAAAATATAGCATCATATCGAAACTGTAAATTTGCAACTGTTGGCAAAGATATATTTTTTACATAGTTTAAATGAAAATCATTAAATATTTCTAATATGTTTGGACTAAAAGCTTTATACATTTCAGAAGAAAATCTTGTACCGTTAACAAAATAAACATTTGTTGTTTTTATATTTTCAAATTTAAAAATATTAATTTCAGTTGTTTCAGAAACCTCTCCAATTAATCTTAAAGGCAAAGTAAAAGTTTCGGTTAATTCTTGATCTGAAAACAATCTTAAACTACCAGCACCAAAATCACTTTTTAAATAATTTGATTTTTCTACAATTGATTTGTTATTTTCAAAAAAAGAATTAAAAAAAGGTTGACTTCCAGAATATTCTATTGTATTTATTTTTGACAAACCACCTTCAAATGCGTAATCGTTAAACTTTTCAAAGTAATCCGAATAATCTACAAAATTTTTTTTTAAATTATCAATTTCATTCCATAAAAATATACCAATCGATTTATCGCTATCGGATGGATCAATATATGCATTAAATGTTTTTAGTATTGATGTTAAAAATTGAAAACAATTTAGTTTGTTGTCAAATTTTGGTGCACCGCCAACTCCATAAATAGAAAAGTTAGGATTTAAATAATATTCTTTTAGTGTTAAATTTGTAAAAAAATCTCCGTAAAAAGAATAACCAAGTCCTAAAACTATTTTTTCTATTAATTTAACAACGTTAATAAGAGTTGGAACTTCCTCTAAAACTACAATTTTACTTTCATTTTGTGCAGAAATTGGTGCCGTTCTAATAAATCCAGTTGACTCATTTAATTGTAAAAATTTAAAGATTGATTTATCATAAATAACTTCTAAATTTATATCATTAAGTAAAACTTCTTTTGATTTTTTAATAAATATATTTTCACTAAAAACAAGATAAACAGAAATATTTTTATCTGTTTGCTTTTGAATTTTTAATTTTTGATTTTTTAAAAATATACAACCGTTAATAACCATATCGCAATCATAACCTTGTGTCATTGATTTTGCTTTGCTATTTGGCAAATAATTAATTTTTAAAAGTCTTTGATTTTTTGCTGTTGAAGGTAGATTAAAATTATTTGAAAATGAATATTGGTTTTGAACACCATTAAGATTTTGAGATTTCTTAATAGTTACAATTTGATTTCCTGGCAAATCTAAATCTTCGTTATCTATAATTATTTTTATCATAATTTAAAGTTTCCGGAATTATTAATATTTGCCGTTAATTTATAATCAAAATGCGTATATTGATCTGCGGAACTTCCTACAACTTCGCATTCAATAAAAAAATCATTTTCATTGATTTTTTTTAAATTTATTTCAATTTTTGGGGAACGTAAAAGTTCAGAAAATAATTCTTTTAATTTTATGTTTTTAATTCCTGAAAAATCGATTGTATTTTTATAATCAGATTTTGATTGCGCAACACCTGATCGGTTTTCGTTTTCATTAAAATAATTATTTTCGTAAAAATCAACTTTACTTCTGTTTTCTTTATCCGATTTTATTTCAGCATAGAAAAAAGAAAAGCCACCTTTTGAATTAAAAAATCTTAATTGTACTATTTTGTTGTGGATTCCGTTAAATGGTATTGCAAATAATTTTTTAGTAGATTGATTATTTGTTGTGATTTCTGTTAATCCAATAATTGAATTAATTTGCAAATCGTTTAGTAAAGCATAAGAAATGCCTTTTGTGTTTGGCATAAGTAAAGAAACTCCTTTCACTTGAATTGTATTGTTTAATCTTTCGTTTACAAAAACAGCTACAAAATTATCAAATCCACTACAAACTTCAATTGCTTCTAAATTAATAAAAGTGTTTTTTGTTTTGTCAATATTATAAATTCTATCAAATAATAATTTTTCGCCAAGTATAGAATAAAAGCCACTTTGTAAATTGGTGTCAACAACACTTAAACCATCGGTAAATATAAAGTTATCAAAATAATAATCATCAAAATTAAATAAACTTGCATCAGGAATTGAACCATCACGAATTTTAATATCTAAATTAAATTTTTCAATGCCAAAGTTTTTAGTACCATTAAATTCAAAGTTAAAATTATTAAGTTGTAATGATTTTAAAAATTCAGATATATCAACTGAAAATATTTTAGTTTTTGTATTTGGAAATATATTTTTAACAACAGCAGTTTTACTTGTGTATTTTGAATTTATAAAAATATCAGCTACATAGTTATCGAAATTTCCAACAACAGCATCGGTTGTAAATTCAAATATTGCTGGAGAAGTACAGTTAAAAAATTCAGCTGGTTTTTTTATAATTGTTATAGCCATTTTATCCCTAGTAATTTTGTTTTTTC
>NZ_JAYUPK010000053.1:0-8508 GCF_043760115.1 Flavobacterium sp. | reverse complement strand
CACCAATTAAACCTAAACCTCCAGAATTACTAACTGCACTTGCTAATTTATAACCACTATTCCAAATCATTCCGCCTTGAATAATTGGGTATTTTATGTTGAAGAGTTTTGTAATTTTATTCATAAATGCTTTACTAATTCTTAATTATCTTCCCACTCTGAGTAACATTTGCAGAAGCAATTTTGTAGAAATAAATTCCAGAATTTAAAGTTTCAAGATTAATCTTTTCATCAGAAGTTATTGCTTTTTTTTCTAAAATTAATTGACCTAAATTATTGTACAATGTCAAACTAATTTCCGAAAAATTATCTGGAAAACGAATTGAAAACTCATTTATAACAGGATTTGGAAAAACAACAAACTCACTTTTAACATTCTGAATAACAGAAAGTAGAGCATTGTTTAAAGCCAATTGAAAATCTGGAATTCCATATCCAAATAGTACATCTGGAGTAGTAAATCTGTCTGCAGATTGTTTTATAATGTCAACAATTTGTACATTAGTTAAAGTTGGAAGTGCTTGCCAAAAACTTGCAATCATTCCAGCCATAATTGGTCCAGAAAACGATGTTCCGCTAGCATTTACAATATTTCCACTGGTATTAGAAACTTTTACTGATTGACCTTGCGCCATTAAATCTGGTTTTACTCTATTGTCAAACGATGGACCAATGGAACTAAAAGCGGCATAACTTTCGTCAAATTTTACTGCGCCAATTGCCAAAACATTTGTTGCTTCTGCCGGAGCACCAACATGTGGTTCAACCGTTGAACCTGAATTTCCTGCACTTGCAACTACTATAATTCCTTTAGAAAAAGCAATATTTGCACCTTTTGAAGAGAAATTAGAATCACCAGTCATATCGGAATAAGTATGACTGTAATTAGGGTTTTCATATTCAAAATATCCTAAAGATGAAGTAATTATATCTACTCCAACTCTATCTGCTTCTTCTGCAGCTTCTACCCAATTGCTTTCTTCAACTGGATTTTCAGTTAAAACATCTTCGGTAACATATAAATAATATTTTGCATCTGGTGCTGTTCCAACCAATTGATCTTCAACAAATCCGCCCATGCAAGACAAAACTAAAGTTCCGTGATTGTGAAGTGAATACAAGTTTTCATCTCTAGATACATAATTATATCCGCCAAGAATTAAATTATTGGTATACAAACGTTGAAATGGAGTTGCTGTATCAACATTTATAAAACCCGAATCTAAAACTGCAATAATTTTTCCAGTTCCAGTAAAATTTTGTTGGTGTAATAAATGACCGTTTAACATTTCAATTTGGTTGGATGAAGTTCCATAAGGAAATGAAACTTGAACATCAAGATTTTTATTAATCAAATTATTCTGAGAAATAATTGAATTTTTTGCATTTAACGAATCATCTGCAAATATTATTTGACTTACAAAAGTTAATACACTCAATGCTTGAATATCTGTTGTAGTTCCACGAACGTGAAGGCAATTTAACCATTTAGATTTTGCCTTTACTTCAATTCCAACTTGTGAAAGAATTGCATCAATATAAGGTTGATGAACAGGAACATCATTTAAAACCAGTGAAATTCCTTGAGCATTTCGTCTGTCAATTGCTCTTTGAGAGAGCATTTCTAAAGGGTTGTCTAAGAAAAATTGTGCATTAGGTTTGTCATTAAAATAAACCCACGCATCTTCTTGGGAGAAAGATGCGGAGCTTATTAAAAATGCTAATAAAAGTAGTAGCTTTTTCATAATTAGCTTTTTAAAATACGAAGTTACGAAATTACTCCGGAACCAACTAATTCATCGCCACAATTCCATGCAACAAATTGTCCTTCAGTAATTGCAGATTGCGGATTATCGAATGCTACATATAACCCAGATTGATATTGATGCAAAGTAGCTTTTTGCAATTCTTGTCTGTAACGAATTCTAGCCATTACTTGCATAGTTTCGCCATTTTTAAGTTTTAAATCTTCTCTAATCCAATGAATTTCTGATGGAATAACTTTTAAAACACTTTTAAATAATCCAGGATGATTGTGTCCTTGACCAGTATATATTTCGTTGGTTTTTACATTAGTTGCAATAATAAATAATGCCTCTTTCGTGCCACCAACATTCAATCCTTTACGTTGACCTGTGGTAAAATAATGTGCGCCTTGATGTTTTCCAACTACTTTTCCCATAGATGGAATATACGAAATTGATGTGGCATCGGATTGTAATTGTTCTTCTAAAGTTTCAAATTTAGCTTTGGGTTGAAAATAAATTTCATAACTGGCTTCAACTTCATAAATTAATCCTTCTTTAGGTTGCAATTGCTGTTGCAAAAAATCTGGCAAACGCACTTTTCCTATAAAACATAAACCTTGAGAATCTTTCTTTTCTGCTGTAATTAAATCTAATTTTGCTGCAATTTCTCTAACTTCTGGTTTGGTTAATTCACCAATTGGAAATAACGATTTAGATAATTGTTCTTGCGATAATTGACATAAAAAATACGATTGATCTTTGTTTCCATCAGCGCCAGCAAGTAATTGATAAGTTGCTTTTCCATCAACTTCAATTTCTCCTTTTCTACAATAATGACCAGTTGCAACATAATCAGCGCCAAGTGAAAGTGCAATTTTCATAAAAACATCAAACTTTATTTCTCTATTGCAAAGCACATCAGGATTTGGAGTTCTACCTTTTTCATACTCGTTAAACATATAGTCAACGATTTTTTCTTTGTATTGCTCACTTAAATCTACAGTTTGAAAAGGAATACCCAATTTTTCTGCTACTAAAAGTGCATCATTACTGTCTTCTAGCCAAGGACATTCATTAGAAATGGTAACAGAATCGTCGTGCCAATTTTTCATAAAAAGTCCAATTACTTCATAACCTTGCTCTTGCAAAAGATAAGCAGCAACGCTAGAATCTACACCTCCAGAAAGTCCGACAACAACACGTTTCATAATAAATTTAATTATTTTGCAAATTTACGTATAATTATGCAGACTTTTTTTTGTTATAATCACTTAAAATAATGATGATGTAAATAAAATTTATAATTTTTACTTACTTTTATTTCAGATTTCAATTTCTATGAAAAATTTTGCTTTTTTACTACTTATAATATTACATTTCAACATTGTTTTTTCGCAAAATTATGTTGAAAAAATTGGTTCTTATGAGGTTTATAAATCTTTAAAAGGCAAACCATTATCTGATAAATTTTCTAATATAGAATCGGTAAAAGTGGTTTATGATATTGCAAAAGATAAATTATACTTTTTTAATAGTGAAAAAATAGAATTACACTATTTATTTGTTACAGAATATTTGGGATATGAAATTGATTTAGAACGTTTTAATATTAGAAATTATAGTAATAAAGAAACAGATAGAGATTTTCTTTTGGGAAATTTAAATCATATTAAAGGAAGTGATAAATGGATTTTTGAATTGGCAGCGTCAGATCATATGCCAGTTAATTTAACTGAAAAATTATTTCAATTGGTTCAGAATAATATATTTATTGGGAAATCATTGGTTTTTTATTTAAACAACAGAGAAAAAATTGAATTATATAATCAAAAAAAATATTCAATTAAATGTGTAACATCTGAGTATATTTTTAACGAGTTAAAATACCAAGAAGTTGTTGAAGGAAGTACCATTGGAATTTTAAAACAATACAAGTTAAAAGATTTGGATAAAATTTTTCCTAAAGAAAATGAAATTATAATTCTTGACGGAACACCAGATGTTCTACCTAACGTTAAAGGATTAATTGTTAATGAACTGCAAACGCCATTAAGTCATTTAGTTATTCTAGGAAAAAATAGAAAAATTCCAATAATGGCATATACTAATGTTGGTAAAGATAGTAGAATTCAAAATTTAATTAATAAAAAAGTAGCATTAAAAATAGTTGCAGATACTTTTTACATTGCAGAAACAACAAAGAAAATAATTTCAAAAGTTATTTTAAAAAAACGAAAATTAGTTGTTGACACTTCTGTAAAAGACTTGGTTACTCTTTCAAAAATTCCTAAAAATGGAATAAAATATATTGGTTCTAAAGCACAAAATTTGGCTTATCTAAAAGCTATTGCAAAAGACAATTCGTTTAAAACTCCAGAAAATGCGTATGCAATTCCGTTTTATTTTTATGTAAATCATACTCAGAAAAAGTCAATAAGTTCATTAATTTCAAAACTGATAAATTATCCACACAAAGATTCTATAAAATGGATAAACAATCATTTGAAAAAAATTCGCGATGTTATAAAAAAAGAACCCATAAATTCAGTTTTAATACAGAAATTAAATCAAAAATTAGGAAATCAAACCGAGTTTAAAAATTTTAGATTTCGATCTTCTACAAATGCCGAAGATATTGATGGTTTTAATGGTGCAGGATTGTACGAATCTAAAACCGGAATTTTAAATGATTCTATTAAAACATTTGAAAAAGCAATTAAGCAAGTTTGGGCAAGCGTTTGGAACGAAGCGTCGTATTGGGAACGTGAAATTTTTGGTATAGATCAAAGTCAAATTGCAATGGGAGTTTTGGTTCATAGATCGTTTCCAGAGGAAGTTGCGAATGGAGTAATTATTACAAAAAATATTTTTAGAGATGGTTTTCCTGGTATTACAATTAACATTCAAAAAGGAGAAAACTCTGTTGTAAAACCTTTAAATGGAGATGTATGTGAGCAATTTACGGTTTATGATTTTGATTTTACAAGTCTAAATTCTAATCTTGATGTTGACTATGTTTCGCAATCTAATTTAAACGATTACAAACCTTTATTGACAAGCGATGAAATAAATAATTTATATAATGTTAGTAAACTTATAGAAAGAAAAATGAATAAATATTGGAACAAGTTAAACTATAAACGTGCCGATATTGAATTTAAATATATAGGAGAAAAAAGAGAATTATATATAAAACAAGTTCGAATATTTAATGATTAATAAAAAATTTTAACTTCAATTTCGTTATTTATTGTATTTACATTTTGTATTTTAAAATCAAAATTTTTGATATTTATTTTTTCTTGAATTTGTTTTTTTATGTAATCATTCTCAATATTTAATTGTGAATTATATTCTAATTTTATATCCATAGAATTTAAAAATACACTAGATTTTTTATTAACAATTAAAGAGGCAATTATATAGGAAATAATTATAATAGATTGAAAAAAGATTAGATTCTCTAGATTTTCAAACGGATACATTACATCAAGAATTGATAAAGTTATAGTTGCAAAAAGAAATATAATTGCATTAATAGTAAAGGTTTGCGCTCTAAAACGTAGTATAGAAAAAATAGCAAACAATCCAAAACCAATACCTACACCTATTTCAATTCTTGTAAATAAATAACACAGAGAGAAAGTACAAAAGCCCACTATAACTATAAGAGGATTAATAGTTTGATTGTCTTTTCTATTAGAAAAAAAATATAAAATTAGTATTGAAATTAGTAGAATTAAAAACCTGCCTGAGAGTTCTTGTAATGTCATATAGTTTTTAACTTTAAATTTTATATTATCAATATTATACTAAAAAACACATTTTTAAAATAAATAAAATTTTATAAAACTAATAAATAAAAAATCTTTATTTCACATTTAAATAAATAACAAAACACTTCGATACTTCCTTCGTCAGTACAGGCGAAGCTCAATATTACAATGTATATCAAATTGATATTATATATTTTTGATAAATTGTAAAAATTATTTTTCTTCCAAAGGAATTGCTCTTTTAACAAATTTTCTTTTATTGGGTTTACTCATATTTTCTTTGGTAGTTTTTCCATTAGTTGTAAATTCCCAAATTCCTTCTTTTTTACCTTTTTTAAAAACGCCTTTTGCAACCACTTCATTTTTTGGGTTTCTGTAAACTGCTGCACCATCAAACTCTCCATTTACATAAATACATTCTTCAAAAACAATTCCTGTATCAGAATATTTTTTATAAACTCCGTTTTTTATACCATTTTTATAAATGGCTTCTTCGGCTATTTTTCCGTTAAGGTAATACACTTTTCTAATTCCGTTTAATTTTCCTTTGGTATATAATTCTAAAGTCATAATTTTATCTGAATCTTCGTGGTAATATTTCCATTCTCCTTCAAATAATTTATTGACTACTTTGCCTTCACTAACTTTATTTTTCTTTTGATTATAAAAAATGGTGTAGCACGAATTGTCTTTGGTATTAAATTCTCTTGTTGCAACTACAGTTCCAACAGCAGTATCATCGAAAAATTTAAACGTTCCAATTTCTTTACCGTGACTAAAAGTGCCTTCGTATCTTGGTCGTTTAGATGGTTCGTAAACACCTTTCCATAAACCATCTTTTAAACCTTTTTCGTCTAGTTTATTAATTTCTTGAGAAAAAAATGACGAACTGTATAATAGGAAGTAAATTAAATATTTCATTAAATTTAGTTTTATTGTATAACTTTAAAATGTTAAATTTAGTATAACAAAAATGTCACCAAATTTACATAATTTATAAATAATAATGGTGATCACATAAAACAATCTGAATTTACAACGTTGTAGTAAATGTTAAAATTTTTATAACAAACAATATTTTGTTTAATTGATTGTTATATTTGTTAAACAAACTAGTATTAATGTTCTAAACAAAAAAAAACAATTATGAAAAAAGAAAATTTTAAAAACAGATTTTTAGCAATTATTTTGCTATTCAGTGCAACCCTCTCATTAATAGGATGCGACGACACAGAAGAAGGAGTTAATGCTCAAAAAAGTACGATTACAGTTTTAGCTCAATCGCAATCTAACTTGAGTGTTTTGGTTAGCGCATTAGTAAGAGCAGGATTAGATGATAATTTAAATGCAGCTGCTGGAACATTTACAGTTTTTGCACCAACCAACACTGCTTTTAATACATTTTTAACAGCTAACGGCTTTGTAACAAATGGAAATCCAGATATTAATACTGTTCCAATTCCAGCTTTAGAACAATTATTATTAAACCATGTATTAGGAGAAATTAAAGATGATACAGCTTTACCAGTTGCTGGATATTTAAAAACACTAGGAAAAGGTAGTGCCTCAACTTCTAATACTTTAAGTATGTTCGTTCAAAAAGTTACAACTGGAACTACAACATCAGTTACTTTAAATGGAGCTTCTAATGTAAGTACTAAAAATGTTTTAGCATCTAATGGTATTGTTCACATTGTAGATGCAGTTATTGGTTTACCAAGCATTACAACACACGTTGTTGCAAATCCTGAATTTGATACTTTACAAGCAGTTGTAACAAGTACAAGTGGAAGTTTTGGTGATCAAACAGCAGTGAAAAACGCATTAACCAATAATACTACACCTTTAACATTATTTGCTCCAATCAATTCTGCATTTACACAAGCAACTGGTCCAGCTGCCAATGGTGGTTTTATAGTTGTTGGTACAACAACTGGTGCACAAGTTTCTAAAGTTTTATTGTATCATGCTACAGGATTTCTTGGTGGAAATATTTTATCAACTTCTTTAAGTAATAGTTTAGGAAATATTCCAATGGCTACTGATCCACCTCAAAATACAACTGTAAATATTACTGGTGGCGCAAAAATTATTGACCAAGCTGGAAATAATAGTTTTATTGTTGTTAATGCTGTTGATATTCAATGCACTAATGGAGTTATTCACGGAATTACTAGAGTATTGAAGCCAGTTTTATAAAATTTAAACTCAAACAAAAAGACAAAAGCTATCAATTAATTTTGGTAGCTTTTTTTATGAACCCAATTCTAATGCTCTATCATTGGCAGCTTTTACCGCTTTTATAATAGAATTTTCAATAGTGTTTTCTTGAAAAACTTTCAATGCTTGTTCTGTAGTTCCTCCTTTGGATGCTACTTTTTTTATCCAGTCTTGGTTAGATAATGAACTTGAATTTTGTAAATCTACTGAACCCATAAAAGTTTGATTTACTAGTAACTCTGCTTCCGATTGAGAAAATCCTAACTCTGTTGCTGCGTTAATCATTGCATTCATAAAATAAAAAACATACGCTGGACCACTTCCAGAAATAGCTGTTGCCGCATCAATAAGTTTTTCGTTTTCTACATAAATAGATTTTCCAGTTGTGTTTATAAGATTTTGAATTATAAATAATTCCTTTCTATCAACAGCATTTGAAGCAGAAAAAACGGTCATTCCTTTTCCTATTTGTGTTGGAATATTTGGCATAGAACGAACTACTTTAGTACAATTTAACTGGCTTTGAATGGAAGCAATTGTTACTCCAGCCATTACCGAAAATATAATTTGTTCGCGATTTATAAATTCTTTTATTGTAGTTGCTAAACTAGAAAAATCTTGAGGTTTTACAGCTAAAATAATTATATCAAATTCGTTAATTATACTATTTGGAACATTAAAAAAATTATCATTTGGAATACCAAAATCATTTGAATTTATGAATGCTTTTTTAACCAAAACATAAATATCTTCTGGTTTTATAA
>NZ_JAYUPK010000052.1:0-8585 GCF_043760115.1 Flavobacterium sp. | reverse complement strand
TTTCCTACAAAGCTACGCTTTGAAAATACTTTAAACAAAAAAATGCTCAAGCAAGCTTGGACATTTTTTTGTTTTAAAGCATTTATTCGTGGGAAGAGCAGGATTCGAACCTGCGAAGTTCACACAGCAGATTTACAGTCTGCCCTCGTTGGCCGCTTGAGTATCTTCCCAAAAGCGTTTGCAAATATAACAACACTTTTTATGTTTGCAAACTTATTTAAATGTAATTTAAAATTAATTTTTAAGAGTTTGGTTATGAAACTACTACTTAAAAATAATTAAACTAATCTTTATTTTTTATTTAGTAATTCTAAAATTTTGGCTTTTAATTCGGCACCTCTTAAATCTTTCGCAACAATTTTTCCGTCTTTATCTAATAAATAGACCGTTGGAATTTGTTCTACTTTGTAAAGTTTTGCAATTGGATCATCCCAAAATTTTAAATTAGAAACTTGACTCCAAGTAATATTATCTTTAGTAATAGCTTTTTGCCAATCGGCTAACGTTTTGTCAAGCGAAACTCCAATTATGTTTAACCCTTTGGAATGTAGTTCATTATATAAAGCAACTACACTTGGATTTTCTTTTCTGCATGGTCCACACCAAGATGCCCAAAAATCTATAATAGTTACTTTTCCTAGTGATTCTTTTAATGAAATTACTTTGCCTTCTGGATTAGGAGCAGAAAAATCTGGCGCTTTATCACCAATATTTATTGATTTAAAATTGGCAATTTTACTTTGAATAGATTTTCCAGGTTTAGAATTTTTTAACGTTTCATCAAGTTTTGCATAAGTATTTTTAATACTTTCAATATCTGCATTTGGATAATTAAAAAGATTATCAACAATCAAAACAGAAATAAACGATGTTGGATTTTTTTCTGGATAACTTTTTGTGAAATTTTCAACATTTGCTTGAAGTACGTTATAATCTTTCATCAATTTATTCATTAAAACGCTGTCTTGACTGGATTGTGCTTCTTGAAATTTTTGCATATTCAATTTTTGATATTCTTGCATCTTCATTTGATAAACCTGAATATCATTATTAAAATTTTGCAAATCAATATTGTTTTTTGTTCCACCAACTACACTTTTAGAAATAGAATCTTTATCAATTGTAACATTAATTTTTCCTTTTTCTATAAATAATGGAATACCACCTTGAACTTTATCAATTTGAATAATATGAATACTTGGCTCATCAGATGTTCCTTTAAAGCTAAATTTTCCATTAACAACAGTTGTGCTATCAACTATGTAAAGTCCTTTTTGCTCGTCTTGAGTTTGAAGTTTTACTTTAGTTCCGTTTTCAATTCCGCTAACGTTTCCGCTAACTTCAAATTCATTAATTATATAAGATGAAAACGATACAGTAACTAATCCGATAAATAAAAGAAGAATTATTTTTTTCATTTTTGATAAATTTATAAAATTTACGAACCTAATAATGATTTTACTTTTGCTTTTAAAGCTTCACCAGTTAAATCTCTTGCAACAATTTTGCCAGTTTTGTCTAATACAAATGTTGTTGGTATTTGTTCTACATTGAATAATCTTGCAATTGGATCTTGCCAACCTTTTAAATTAGATAGTTGTACCCAAGTAATTTTATCTTTTGCAATGGCTTTTTTCCAAGCTTCAACATCTGAATCTAATGACACTCCAATTATGTTTAAACCTTTGGTATGCAATTCGTTATACATTGTCACAACATTTGGGTTTTCTTCTCTACAAGGTCTGCACCATGAAGCCCAAAAATCAATAATGGTAACTTTACCATACGATGTTTTAGAAGAAACAACAATTCCGTCAGGATTATTAGCCGAAAATTCTGGGGCAACTTGTCCAACTTCAATCGAAGTATTAGTTGGTTGTATTACTTTTTTTTTTCAGTATTTGCTTTGTCAATACTTTTAAGTTTTGCAGCAAGTTCTTTTCCTGGTTTTGTATTTTTTACAGATTCGTCAAAGTTATTGAAGGTTTTTTTAACGTCTTCTAAATTAAATTTTGGCGATTTAAACATATTTCCTAAAATTAAAACCGATAAAAAAGATTTTGGATTTTCTTTAGGATAATTTTCTATAAATTTATTTTCTTCTTCTTGAAGCACATTAAATTCTTTGTTAAGCTTGTTCATTGTAACAGTATCGTTAGCTTGTTGCGCTTGCATACCTTTCTGCATATTTGCATTTTGAAAAGCCATTTTTTTCTTAACAATTGCGTTAGTTTTAGTATTGAAAGAATTAAATTGGTCGTTATTGTATGTTCCTCCAATTTTAGATTTCCAAATACTATCTTTATCAACAGTAATGTCAATTTCTCCAGTTTCTAGAACTATAGGAATTGGTTGTTGCAAACCCTCAATTGCAATAGTGTAAATTTTAGGTTCGTTTACTTTTCCTTTAATTTCAAATTTTCCACCTTTTACTTTAACAGTATCAACAGCAATTTGAAGTCCAGTATCTGTTTGACCACTTAATATTATCATTTTACCATCGGCAATACCTTTAGCAATTCCGGTAATTAAATATTCACCTTTTTTTACTTTACTACAACTTGCAATAGTTACAATCATTGCAACTAATAAAACTATTTTTTTCATTATTTAAATTTTTAATTTTGGCAAAAATAGTTGATTTTTTTAAATGAGTATTAACTTTTATGATATGTTTTACATAAAATTATAACTTTTATTTTACGATTAAAAAAACTAGGTTCATTTATTATTAGTAATTTTGTAATCTCAAATTTTATATTAAAATGTTTAAAAAATTACTATTACTTACTACTTTATTAGTGTATTCTTTTTGTAATGCACAACTTTTTATCAATGAGTTAGATTGCGATACACCAAGTACAGACGATAAAGAATTTATTGAATTAAAATCTACAACACCCAATTTTGCATTAGATGGATATGTTTTAGTTTTATTTAACGGAACTGGAGCACAAATTAATTTAAGTTATTATGTAATTGATTTAGATGGATTTACAACAGATATAAATGGAATTTTTGTTATAGGTAATCAAACAGTTTCACCTGTACCAGATAAATTTTTGCCAGAAAGTATTTTTCAAAATGGTCCGGATGGCGTTGCATTGTATTTAGGAAGTTCGTCAGATTTTCCTAATAATTCTCCTGCAACAGCAACTAATTTAATCGATGCTATGGTTTATGGAACAAATGACCCAAATGCAAGTAGTTTAATGACCACTTTTGGGATAACTACTCAGTTAAATGAAAGCTTAAACGGTTTAAATACCACACAATCTATTCAAAGAAAAGCCGATGGAACATTTGAAGTGAAAACACCAACTCCAGATGCAAATAATGATGGAAGTGGATTTATTTTTAACGGAATTACAATTTCTACAACATTAAATCAAGTTAATGAAGGAAATTCGTTTTCTGTTACTTTTACTACTCAAACCAATGTTTCTAGCAATTTATCATTTACTTTTCAATTGAATAATGATACTTTTTCTGCTTCAGATTTTATAGGAAATACTTCAGTTTTTATTCCAACAGGTTCTAATTCTTTTACAACTACATTAACTTTAATTGATGATACTTTAGATGAAGGTGATGAATTAGCAAAAATTAAATTTGGAACAATTCCTTTACAATACAGCAGATTAAATGATGAAATTCAAGTTAGAGTTATCGATAATGATTTTTATACATTACCATTTGGAACACCAATAAACCCAACATTTGGAAATGTAACTCCAACAACACCAGTTAATTATTATAGTTCACTTGAAGGACTTTCTGGAAACGCATTAAAACAAGCGTTGCAAAATATAATTGCAAATCCATCAGTAGTAAGAGCACATAATTATGGAGATATTGTTGATATTTTAAAAGCTTGCGATCAAAATCCGTTGAATAGCAATCAAGTTTTTTTAATGTATAAGGAAGTTCCAAAAGCTAAATTTGATTTTCAAACATCCAGCAATAATGCAGGAAAATGGAATAGAGAACATATTTATCCTCAATCTCGTGGAGGTTTTACAGACGCAACATCTGAAGTTGCAGATGGAATAAATGTTTGGTTACCTACAAGTGCTTCAGATATTACTGCTGGACATGCAGACGCGCATCATTTACGAGCTGAAGATGGACCGGAAAATAGTTTAAGAAACAATAAAGATTACGGATTAACAGGTTATAATGGTCCAGTTGGAAATTTAAGTTCTTGGAAAGGTGATGTTGCAAGAGCCGTTTTTTATATGGCAGTTCGATACAATTCTTTAAGTGTTGTAAATGGTGATATTCCAGATACAACTGTTGGTCAGCTTGGCGATTTAGCAACATTACTCAATTGGAATGTACTGGATGCAAGTGATGATTTTGAAATGAATAGAAACAATTATATTTATACTTGGCAAGTAAATAGAAATCCGTTTATAGATTATCCAAATTTAGCAGATTATATATTTGGAGTCAATTTTGGACAACCTTGGTTTTCGACTTTATCAAATTCTAATTTTAATGAAAATAGAGTAGTGGTTTATCCAAATCCTGCTAAAGATTTTATTACTATTTCTGGAATCACAACCGAAAGTACCATTGAAATATATAATGCGATTGGTTCAATTGTTTTGAAAGAAATTATTGCTAACGAAAAACAAATAGCTATAGATTTGCAAGCTGGAATTTACTTTGCTAAAATTAGTTTTGATGGAAAAAGTGTTGTTAAGAAGATTGTTGTTGAGTAATTTCAATATCAATTACAATTTCAATTTCAATATCAATTATCAACTTTATTTAGATTAAGTGATTTCTCCCAAAAATTCGAAATGACAAATATTTTAAATTTTTAGATGGTTTGTCTTGCTGAGCGCAGTCGAAGGATTTCAACTTGATTATATGATTTCTCTCAAAAATTCGAAATAACAAATATTTTAAAATTTTAGATGGTTTGTCTTCCTGAGCGCAGTCGAAGGATTTCAACTTGATTATTGATTTCTCTCAAAATGACGTAATGATTTTAATTTTTATCATCATCGTCTTCATCATCATCAAAATTTAAAAAGTCATTGTAATTTCTATCATAATCTTCTAATTTTTCTTTAGAATCATAAGGTAAACCGTTATCATCTTTAAAATAATCTTCTGGAGAAACTCCTGGCGGATTAAATAAACCCCAAGAATCTGGAATATAATTATCGATGTCAAATGTTTTTACCCATTCTATAAATAACAACCTAAAATCGTCAACTGTATTTCTTACTAACAAAATGTAATCGTTAGCATTAATACTTTTTTCAAACCGTAAACTTCCTGCTTGTACCGATAATTCTCTTGCAGCTTTTCTAATTATTGCAGCATTTTCCATTTGTAAATCATACAAACCAATACCTTCTGCGCCAGCAATTTTTGCAGGAATTATATAAGCATTTTCTAGCATAAAACCTCTTGTGGCTTGCAAGTATTCGTTCTCTTCTGGAATTAGTTTGTCTAAAGCTATGGTTAGTTGCACTAATTCCATTGCTTTTTGCATTATTGGTGATTGTGGTTCGTTGTGTTTCATTTAAAAGATTTATACAATTATAAAATTTACTTCCCAATACAAAAATTAGCAAAAATATTCCCTAAAAGTTCGTCATTAGTAACTTCGCCTGTAATTTCACCAAAGTAATACAAAGCTTGACGAATATCAATAGCCATTAAATCTGATGGTAAGTTGGTTTCGATTCCGTATTTTACTTTAGAAATTTCTTCTAATGCTTTTAATAATGAATCGTAATGTCTTGTATTGGTAATGATTGTTTCATTATTTCTTAAAGCACCTGTATTTACAAAAGACAACAATTGATTCTTTAAAGTGTCAATACCAGTCTTGTTTTTAGCAGAAAGTGCTATGAGTTTTGAGTTATGAGTTATGAGTTGTGAAGTAATAGTAGTGATTTCATCTGAATTTAGTTGATCTATTTTATTAATTACAATTACTAATGGTTTTAAAGGATATTGATTTTTGATTTTTTCAATTTCAACTTTTAGCACTTCGACTGCGCTCAGTGAGACAGAACCATCAACTAAAAAAAGAACTACCTGCGCTTGCTCAATTTTTTCAAATGTTTTTTTGATTCCAATACTTTCTATTACATCTTTAGTTTCACGGATTCCTGCTGTATCTATAAATCTGAAACCAATTCCGCCAATAACCAATTCATCTTCAATTGTGTCACGAGTTGTTCCTGCAATTTCTGAAACGATGGCTCGTTCTTCATTTAATAATGCGTTTAATAAAGTTGATTTTCCAACATTTGGTTCACCAACTATTGCAACTGGAATTCCATTTTTAATAACATTTCCAACTGCAAAACTGTCTATTAATCGTTTTAAAACAAAATCAATTCTATTTAATAAATCATTAAATTGAGTTCTATCTGCAAAGGCAACATCTTCTTCGGCAAAGTCTAATTCTAATTCTATAAGTGAAGCAAAATTTAATAATTCTTCACGTAATTTTGATAGTTCATTACTAAATCCACCACGCATTTGTTGCATAGCAATTTGATGTGAAGCTTCATTATCAGACGAAATTAAATCGGCAACTGCTTCGGCTTGAGATAAATCTAATTTTCCGTTGAGAAATGCACGTAGTGTAAATTCGCCTGCTTGTGCCATTCTGCAACCTTTTCTTAGTAATAATTGAATTATTTGCTGTTGTATAAAAGTTGAACCATGACATGAAATTTCAATTACGTTTTCGCCAGTGTATGAATTTGGATTTTTAAAAATAGATAGTAGTACTTGATCGTAAATTTTTGTTCCGTCAACTAGTGTTCCTAAATGAATTGTATGTGATTTTTGGGTAGTAATGTCTTTTCCAGAAACCGATTGAAAAACTTCTGACGCAATAGTAATTGCATCTCTTCCAGACATTCTAATAATTGCAATTGCTCCAGCACCAGATGGCGTTGCTAGTGCTACTATTGTTTCTTGATTTATCATTTTTTAAAATTGTATATTGTACTGTTGTATGATGTAAAATAGTAATATAAAAAAAAAGTATATCACATTTTGTAATTAATTTACAAAAATACGATATACATTTTAATTTGTTTGTAATGGAATATAGTTTTAAAAACTAAATAAATTTTTCAATATCTATACAATTATACAATATACTATATACAATTTTAATTGTTTAACATTACTGGCATTACCAACATTGTTACTGTTTCTCCTTCGTCTAATCCATCAACTGGAGTTAAAATTCCGGCGCGGTTTGGCATTGACATTTCTAGTTGAATTTCGTCTGATTGCAAGTTGTTTAACATTTCTAATAAAAAACGTGAATTAAAGCCAATTTGCATATCGTCTCCTTGATAATCGCAAGTCAATCTTTCTTCTGCTTTGTTAGAATAATCTATATCTTCTGCAGAAATATTTAATTCTGCTCCAGCAATTTTTAATCGAATTTGATGTGTAGTTTTATTAGAAAAAATAGCAACACGACGAACAGAATTTAAAAACTGAGTTCTATCAATTAATAATTTATTTGGATTTTCTTTCGGAATTACGGCTTCATAATTTGGATATTTTCCATCAATTAATCTACAAGTAAGAATGTAATTTTCAAAAGAGAAAGTTGCATTGGCATCGTTGTAATCAATTTTAACTTCTGCATCTGATGCTCCAAGAATACTTTTTAAAATATTTAATGGTTTTTTAGGCATAATAAAATCGGCAACTTGCGACGCTTTTACATCGTTTCTTGCATATTTTACCAATTTATGAGCGTCTGTTGCAACAAATATTAAACCTTCTGGAGAGAATTGAAAGAAAACTCCAGACATAACCGGACGTAAATCATCATTTCCTGCTGCAAAAATAGTTTTGCTAATTGCTGTTGCTAAAACTTCTGCTGGAACTAAAGTTGTCGAAGGTTCTTCTAGTTGAACCGATTTTGGAAATTCTTCACCTGGTGCATAAGCAATGGCATATTTTCCAGAATTGGAACTAATTTCTATAGTACTATTTTCTTCAACTGTAAAGGTTAAAGGTTGCTCTGGAAACGTTTTTAAAATATCTAATAATAATTTTGCTGGCACAGCAACGCTTCCTTTATCTGTAGATTCTATTTCTAAAGTTGCAGACATTGTAGTTTCTAAATCTGATGAAGAAACGGTTAATTCTTTCTTGTTTAATTCAAAAAGAAAGTTATCTAAAATTGGTAAGGTATTGCTGTTGTTGATAACGCTACCTAAAACCTGTAGTTGTTTTAATAAGTACGAACTGGATACTATAAATTTCATTTCTTGTTTTTTTGTTTAACTATTACAAATAGTTTATATTTTACAAATATATCTTAAAGAAGTTGATTTTAAAAAGATTTTTATTAACATTACTTGCTGTATTTTCGTTTTCGCAAGAAAGTGAATAGTAAACCAAAAACTGCTAAAATAAGAATTGGAACTCCGATAGTTATGATTTGAGTAACAGTATAATTATCAATTACTTTTTGTTGGTCTAGAATTGGCAAGTCAACTTCTTTGTTTCTGATGTTAATAAGTCCGTTATCATCTAACAAATAATTTACGCAATTTATCATAAATTCTTTATTG
>NZ_JAYUPK010000051.1:0-8586 GCF_043760115.1 Flavobacterium sp. | reverse complement strand
GTTGCAGAACAATCAGCAGATAGAAGATTTTGGGGTTGGGGTCCAATGTTTGGCGGACCATGTAAAGGTGGCGTTAGAATTATGTATCATACTTATTATGTTTTCGGAATACCAGTTGATACTGATCCTGTTTTAGCATTAGATGGAGTTAGTTCTTTACAAGAACCATGTGATTAAGTATAGTAATAAATAGAAAACAAATAAACTAAATTCAATTAAAGTTAAGACCAATTAATAATGAAAAAAACAATTTATTTATACATATGTCTTATTAGTTGGTCAAACTTTTGTTTGTCCCAAACTATTAGTATACAAAACAGTACTACTTTTGAAACAATATCTTTTGTAAATATATCATTAGAAAATGGTGAAGGAAGTTTTACATCTGATGAAAATGGAGTTTTCCAAATACCAATCAACAATAAAAGTAAAGGTTTGATTTTTAATGCCATTGGCTATGAAGAATTACAAATTGATATTGATAAAATAAAAAATCCAATTTTGCTAAAGACAAAGAGTATACTTTTGGAAGAAGTTGTAATTACAAAATCAAAAAAAAAAACTAGAAAAATTGGTAATATAAAGGGTGAAAAAACAGTACAAGTTTTACATGACTTAACAGATGATGAACTAAAACCTTGTATAATTGCAAAGTATTTTGATCTAAATAATGAAAATATTTTATTAAAAACAATAAAAATAAAAACAACTTCTACATCATTAAATCCTATAATAAATTTTAGAATATATTCAAAAGGTAAAGATAATAAACCTGATGAAATTATATATAATGAAAATTTATTTTGCACTGTAGAAAAAGGTGACCGAATAACAAAAATGGATTTATCAAAATTAGAAATTATTTTGCCTAATAATGGTTTTTTTATTGCAGTGGAAATATTAGTAACAGACAAAAATAAACAGGAAAGTAAATACACTTATAAAAATGTAGAGCATATTCATAAATTTTATTACCCTATTTTAAAAATGACACAAACAGATGAATATGTTGATACTTGGTACAACTCAGGAAAAAATTGGCAGAAAAACAATAATCTTTCATTGTTAATGGAGTTAGAAGTAGAAGAATAAATTAAAATTTGAAAACCGATGCAATTAATCAAGAACAAAAATAAATTATCAAAATATAAAAAAAATTAAGGCTTCCTGTAACAGCAGTTTCAAAAAATGGTAAGGCACGGAACTAATCAGAAATTGGAAAGGTTTTTTTAAATAATAGTTTTGATTATGTTTGAAAAGACTTTGTCTTGGTTCATCGCCACTTCATGAAGCCGCGAAACGTTATGGTAGAAAATAGCAACAGTTTTGGAAATTTAGACAAAAAACCTAGAAGTAAAAAAATAAAAAATAAAATAGATTTATCAGCAATGGTAAGCGTTTCTTTTTTATTGATTGTGTTTTTTATGGTTACAATTGAATTGGCAAAACCTAGAATAATGTCTTTGGGATTACCAGATAATAGTGTTATTTGCGGAACAACTTTTACTCATTGTGGAATGGATAACAGAAGAGTTATAACATTATTATTAGATGATAATGATAAAATTATTAGTTACAAAGGAACATTAAATTATCCAGAGCAAACTCCAGAAACTTTAAATTATAATACAAAAAGTATTAGAACGGAATTACTAGATTTAAAAAAAGAAGTTATTGAAGTTACTGGAAATAAAAACAGAGCTGCAATTGTTATAATAAAACCAAGTAAAAAATCTACTTACGGAAATCTTGTAGCTATTCTTGATGAAATGAATATAACTAATATTGAAACTTATGCAATTATAAATGATTTTACTGCTGAGGAAAGAAATTTATTGGCATTAAACTAATCACTAAAATTCTAATAATGAAATTTATTAAAATACTTTTTTTATTTGTATTTATACCTTCACATTCTCAGAATAATACCGAAGAGGAAAAATTTATAAGTTATTTTATTGAAAATGAACTACCAAAGAAAATAATTTATATAGAAATAATTGAACCCAATATTACAGAATATATTGTTGAAGATTTAAAATCTAATAAAGAACTTTTTCGAGATAAAAATAGCAACAATGATAATCTTCCTGAAAAAATTCAATTAACAGAAGATGAAACGAAGCAAACAATTAAAGAGATTTTAATTGGTAATGAAAATGGTTGGATGAAAAATAAACTTCCAAAAATGAAATATGTTTCTTATGAAAAATTAAAGTTAAATAAAAAACGTATTAACTTTTTTAGTTTTTCAAAACCTATTTTTTTAAGAAATAATTCAATATGTATTTTTTATTCTGGTAATTTAGATGGTGGAACATTAACTATCTATTATAAGTTGAAAGAAACTTGGAACTATTTTTCAAGCTTAACAGAATGGGTAAGATAATTTCAATCTTAAGATTATTTGATTTTTAAAGTTCTAGTTTTACTCAATACATAAATTCATAGCCCAGATGGAAATGAAAATCTTTTCTTGACTTGTTTTTTCAAGGCAAGAAAAATTGTAATGCACAGCTGGAATTACCATTGTAGAAATGCGTAAGCCAAACTGCTACTGATATCCATCAGTATAAATTCTAATAAAAAAACTCTCAATTTCTTGAGAGTTTATTATGAATATTATATTATTTTTTAAAGAAAACTAGTGCCAATGTTACTGCAACTTGACCAATCCAAAAGATAAACATCCATTTTATAATTTCTGCTTTTGTATCAGCTAATTTAACTTCAAGTTTTAATAAATCCTCTTTAGATGCAATTTTATCTATTTCTTTCTCGAAAGTTTTTTCTACTCTATTTTCTACATATTCAGTCAAAGCTTTGGCTTCACTTTCACCAAGCTTTACTTTTAAAATATTATACATATCTATACTAGAAATTGCACTCATAATTATAAATGTTTATACAAATTTATAAAAAAATCTTATTAATATAAAATAATAAGCAATAAAAAAAGCTCTCAATTTCTTGAGAGCTTTTAAATTAATAAGAATTAAGAGAATTATTTTCCTCCTTTTTCCATTTTAGCTTTTAATTCAGCAAGAATATCATTGTTGTCTCCAAGAGTTGAAGTTTGGTTGTTGCTGTTTGAACTTGCAACAGATTCTGATGCAGCTTTAACCGCTTTTTCTTCTTCTTCTCTAAAGATTGCAGTATGCGATGCCACTACTCTTTTAAATTCTTTATTGAATTCGATAACTTTGAAATCGGCAGCTTCGCCTTTTTTCAATTTTTTACCGTCTTCTTTTTCTAAGTGACGTGTTGGTATAAATGCAACAACATCATCTCCAAAATCTACAGTTGCACCTTTGTCTACAATTTCAGAAATTGTTCCGTTATGGATAGTTCCAACAGCAAAAGCATCTTCATGTTTGTCCCAAGGATTAGCAGTAGTTTGTTTGTGACCTAAAGATAATTTACGTCCATCAACATCTAATTCTAATACAACTACATCTAGTTTGTCTCCAACGTTAACAAATTCTGATGGATGTTTGATTTTTTTAGTCCAAGATAAATCAGAAATGTAAACTAATCCATCAATACCTTCTTCAAGTTCTACGAAAATACCAAAGTTTGTAAAGTTTCTAACAATTCCTGTGTGCTTAGAACCAACTGGATATTTAGCTGTAATATCTGTCCATGGATCTTGTGTCATTTGTTTAATACCTAAAGACATTTTTCTATCGTCTCTATCTAGAGTCAATACAACTGCTTCAACTACATCACCAACTTTTACAAAATCTTGTGCGCTACGTAAATGCGTAGACCAAGACATTTCAGAAACATGAATTAAACCTTCTACACCTTCTGCAACTTCAATAAATGCTCCGTAATCTGCAATAACTACAACTTTACCATTTACTTTATCACCAACTTTAAGTTCAGCACCAAGTGCATCCCATGGATGAGCGTTTAATTGTTTTAATCCTAATTGTATTCTTGTTTTTTCATCGTCAAAATCAAGTATTACTACATTTAATTTTTGATCTAATTCAAGAACTTCACTTGGGTGATTAATTCTAGACCAAGATAAATCTGTAATGTGAATTAATCCGTCAACTCCACCTAAATCGATGAAAACACCATAAGAAGTAATGTTTTTTACAATACCTTCTAATACTTGTCCTTTTTGTAATTGACCAATAATTTCTTTTTTCTGTACTTCAATATCTGCTTCAATAAGTGCTTTATGCGAAACTACAACGTTTTTAAATTCGTGATTAATTTTCACTACTTTAAATTCCATCATTTTGTTTACATATACATCATAGTCACGAATTGGTTTAACATCAATTTGCGATCCTGGTAAAAACGCTTCAATACCGAAAACGTCTACAATCATACCACCTTTAGTTCTACATTTTACGAAACCTGTAACAATTTCGCCAGTTTCATTGGCAGATATAACTCTATCCCAAGATTTAATTGTTCTAGCTTTACGATGAGATAATACAAGTTGACCTGTTTTATCTTCACGAATATCAATAAGAACTTCTACTTTATCTCCAACTTTTAAACCTGGATTGTAACGAAATTCGTTTAATGAAATTACACCTTCACTTTTTGCGTTGATATCAACAATAGCATCACGATCTGTAATTCTTACAACTACACCTTCTACTACTTCTTCTTGATCTGTTGAGATAAAAGTTTTAGTAACTAAATCTTCAAACTCTTGTAAGTTTTTTTCGTCAACAGCATCAATACCTTCAGAGTAATTGTGCCAGTTAAATCCGCTTAAAAAATCTTGTTGTTCTTTGTTTAATTCAGACATTCTGATAAAATTTGTATTTTGTTTTTCGTGAGTTTCTTTATTGCGATAGAAAAACAAAAGTGTTTTACATAAATAATTGATTTCCAAATGAAACTCTGCTCTGCAATTTGGACTGCAAAAGTAATCATTATTTGTGTATTTTCAAATAGTTTTTGTAAAAAAGAAAAGTAGATGGAAGTTGGGAGATTGAAGTTTAATTTGAAGCCAATGGTTTGGGCATTTCTAGTTATGTAATTCCTGCTTTACGTTTCAATCTCTGCGAGGATTTCCACTTCAATCAGGACTAAAGAGTTTTGTATTGAGTGAAAAGTTTGTAAAAATTGAATATTCTAAAGTTTTGGATTTAGATTAAACCTTAAAAAAATTACCCAAAATTTTATCGCCTTAAAGAAAATTTAAGTGATTGGTAAAATTGGTAATTTACGTAATTGGCGTTTATTAAGATATTCTTTAAATTGTGCAAAAGTCATACCGTCAGTTTCTTTAGCAATTTTTTCTTTTACTTCTCTAAAAAATTTGACAGTATCGAATTCTTTTTCTGTTTTATTTAATTTATTCATTTTTTATAATTTCTTTAGGTGAACGAATATCTAATTGTATGTGTCCGTTTTTCAAATTTACAGAATTATATCCACGTATTCTAAAAACATTTACAATATGTTTAAAATTCCAGCTTACTAAAAAATCAACTTTATTTATTGTAGCGCAAGCAATATGTCTACAATCGTCAATACTAGTTTTACCAACAACATTTTCATCAAGATAATGTTCTGCTAACTCATTAATTTCTTCTGTTATTTCAACAAACTCAGTGGTTAATTTTTCAATTTGCAAAAAGTGTTCTCTCACTTTAAGTGGTGCGTTTTCTAGTTCAAGTTCACATAAATCTGAATAAACACAAATTATCTCACCATTTTTAACCATTTCAAATAATAAATTGGTTTCAAGTTGAAACTCAGAGTCATAAATTCCGCCAAAAACTGATGTATCAAAATATAATCTTGGTATTTTCATATAACTTATTTAAAAAATTTTAATTACACTTTTACAATATGATTATTTTGCATTTTAAATCTCAATCTATATCTTGTTTCTCTAAAGGTATTCTAAAAATTTGACCATAAATTAAAATTTATATCAAAAATTGATCCGTTTTAAATTCGATTATTGCTTTAATCTGAATTGATAAAAATTAATGTGAAGTTATGTGAAATTGAGTGAAAATATTAATGATTTAAATTAGCTACATCACTTGGATTGTGTTTGTGTTTAAATAAAACAGCAAACGCAATTGCAACTACTAATGCATATCCTGCAAATGAAAGCCAAATGTTATGCCAATCTCTTGCTCCATTATGTGTAAAATAATTATCAATAACAATTCCGCTTAACAAACCTCCAAAGAAAGCTCCAAAACCATTACTCATCATCATAAATAAACCTTGAGCTGAAGATCTAATTCTAGAATCGGTAGTGGTTTCTATAAATAATGAACCCGAAATATTAAAAAAGTCAAATGCCATTCCGTATACAATACATGATGTAATTATCATCCACAATCCATCAGTAGGATTTCCGTAGGCAAATAAACCGAAACGTAAAACCCAAGCCAACATGCTAATTAACATTACTTGTTTAATTCCGTAACGTTTCAAGAAAAAAGGAATTGCTAAAATGAATAAGGTTTCAGAAATTTGAGAAATAGACATTATTATAGTAGAATATTTTACTACAAATGAATCTGCATATTGTGGTACTTTAGAAAATTCAGATAAATACACATCGCCATACATATTGGTTAATTGCAAAGCACCACCAAGAAACATAGAAAATATAAAAAACAATGCCATTTTATAAGTTCCAAAAAGTTTAAACGCATCCAAGCCAAGTTTTTCAACCAAAGTTGCATCTTTAGAAATTAATTTTTGAGGAGGACATTTTGGTAATGTAAAAGAGTAAATACCTAGAACTATTGCTGCAACTGCTGCGATGTAAAACATGTTAGCCGAAGCTTTATTATCAGTTAAATTGGTTAACCACATTGCTGCAATAAAACCAACTGTTCCCCAAACTCGTATTGGTGGAAAAACTTTTATTACATCAAAGTTATTATTTTTAAGAATATTGTAAGCAATAGAATTAGACAAAGAAATGGTTGGCATATAGCACAACATTGCAGCAAAAATTACATAATAAAATGTGGTTGGATTATCAACTTGTGGAATATAAAACAAAGCAATTCCGCCAAGAATATGCAAAATTCCATATAATTTTTCTGCATTTATAAATTTATCTGCAATTATTCCAGTTATTGCTGGCATTACAATTGAAGACAAACCTAGTGTTGAAAAAATGGCTCCAAATTCTGCTCCACTCCATTGTTTAGTACCAAACCAATAATTTGCAACTGTAATAAGCCATGCACCCCAAATAAAAAATTGAAGAAAACTCATTACCGTTAATCTGTATTTAATTCCCATAAAAGTTAAAATAGTATTAATAGAATGTAAATCTACTATTAAAATTGAAAAATGCAAATTTGTAATTCAAATAAGTGAGATTTAGAATTTTGATAATTGGAATTTATTTGGAATTTGGAATTTGCCATTTGAAATTTTTATAACAAAACCTCTTCCACCAATTCTAAAACCACTTTAAATTGTTCTTCTTTATTGAGATAAGAATTATCAATTTCTATTGCATCATTTGCCATTACTAAAGGAGAATCTTCTCTGTGCGTATCAATGTAATCTCGTTTTTGAACATTTTCTAAAACTTCTTCATACGTTACTTCATCGCCTTTTGCTTCAAGCTCATCAAATCTTCTTTGCGCTCGAGTTTCTGCGCTTGCTGTCATAAAAATTTTAAGTTCTGCATCTGGAAAAACAACTGTACCAATATCTCTTCCATCCATTACAATGGCTTTATTTTTTCCCATTTCTTTCTGTTGCTCTACCAATTTAGAACGCACTTCAGAAACTTCTGCAACCTTGCTAACAAAATTAGAAACTTCTAAAGTTCGAATTTCTTTTTCTACATTAGTATTGTTTAAAAACATTTCTGCAAATCCTAATTCAACACTAAATTCAAAATGTAATTTTATGGAAGGTAAAGCATTTATAAGTGTTTCTTTATCGAAAAAATCGTTAGAAATATAACCATTTTGCATAGCAAAAAATGTTATTGCACGATACATTGCGCCAGTGTCAACATACACATATCCTAAATGTTGTGCAAGCTGTTTTGCCAAAGTGCTTTTTCCTGTTGACGAAAATCCGTCTATTGCAATAGTAATAGTTTTCAAGTTTGTATGTTTATCGTTTATATGAATCGTCAGAAAAATTTATTGTAAGTCCAAAAAGACTTGTATTTCCTGCTAAAGTATATCTTGAATAAGAATAATTAAATTTCAATTTATTCATTTTTAATCCCAATCCTAAAGAAATTCCAGAAAAATTTCGCTGTTCTTCAATTCGCAATTCTTCGGCTCTTCTAAAATTATATCCAAATCTTAAATTAAAACCTTTTGTTGGAAACAACTCAGCGCCAATAACAACGTGACGTAAAGCATTGTTTAAAAACCCAACTTTTTCTTCTTTTGCAGCACCATCAATACTTCCAATTGCTCTGTTTGGATTGGAAAAACCAATTTTCCATTGTTGTAAATTTTCTAATGTTAAATGCCAGCGTATTGGAACATTTTCTACTTCTTGTGAAACTCCAACTAAAATTTCTAAAGGTAATTTTTCTTGAGTTCCAGCATAAGTTGTTATTTGAGTTCCAACATTTCTGACTACTAATGCCCAATT
>NZ_JAYUPK010000050.1:0-3696 GCF_043760115.1 Flavobacterium sp. | reverse complement strand
AAAGCAAGAATTAAAACAAATCTTTCATCATTAAGAAATTTATTGTATTCAGATTTCTGTCAATTATTCAATCCATTTGAAGATTACTTTTTCAATTTACCTACTTACGATGAAAAGACCGATTACATTACCGAATTAGCAAACACAATAACCACTACAAAACAAGACCTTTGGCAGCAATGTTTCAAAAAATGGTTGGTGGCTATGGTGGGTTGTGTACTTGATGAAAAAGTCATCAATCACACAGTTATTGTTTTCAGTGGCAAACAAGGATTAGGAAAAACAACCTGGGTGGAGAAGCTAGTTCCAAAACAATTGAAAGAATATTTATTTTCCGGAACCATAAACCCAAACAATAAAGATACTTTAGTTCAACTGGCTGAATGTATGTTAATCAACTTGGACGAATTAGAAAACTTAAACCGTTCCGAAATCGGCAGCTTAAAAGAAATTATCACAAAAACCCAAATCAGAATCCGAAAAGCTTATGGACACAACAACGAAACAATGCCAAGGCGCGCATCATTTGCAGGGAGTGTAAATACTGCACAGTTTTTAAATGATACAACTGGAAGCCGTCGATTTCTTTGTTTTGAATTGGAAGATATTCAATATCAGTATGATGTTGATATAAATTTAGTATTTGCTCAAGCATTTTGTTTATTCAAAAATAATTTTAAATATTGGTTTGGTCAAGAAGAAATTAAATCAATCAATGAAAACAATGAGCAATATCAATTAGGAAGCCCAGAAGAAGAATTACTTTTGACTTGGTTTGAAGCTTGCGATAAAGAAAGTGCAACATCGTTTTTAAACACTTCTCAAATAGCAACAAAGTTGGCTGAAAAAGCTAAAATCAATGTTACCGACAGCACAATCAATAAATTAGGCAGAGCATTAAACAAACATAAATTTACAAAACTTAAAAAGAATGGTATTTATGTATATGCCTTAATAGAAATTTCTTGGGAAGATGTAGACAGTCGAAGCAAAGCTATGGATTAAATTCAACATTAATATTTAGTTCAAAAACCACATTAATTGACTTCAAAAAAAGTAGCAAAAACCCAATGCTACTTTTTTTGTGTTTTCTACTTTTGTTTACTTTGTTTTACATCATTTTAATAGGGTAGGATAGGTAGGTTTACTTTGCAAGAAAGATTTATTTATTTTTAAAATTAAATATTTCAGGTAACATTAGAATTTTTCAAAGCAAATCAATAAACCAATAGGATTTGTTTGCACCAAAAGCACCGAATAAATCAGGTTTTTTATTTTTCTAAAAATAAAAAATCTTTTACTCTAAAAAAACCTACCTATCTTACCCTGAATCAGTTTGCATTGTATTTCATCTTTTTTTTTAGTTTACGGTTTTAAGCATTTTTCTTTCAAATGTTTTTTTGTAGGTTTGTAGATTATACTTTAAATTATAATTTTCATTAATTTAAAACTTTAAAAACTAATGAAATTCAATAATAAACCATTCAAAAGTTTATTTTAAAAATTAATTTGCCTTTAAGCAAAAGTTACAATAGTAAATATGATTATAAAACTTGAAAATTTACCATATCAAGAAACTGCAATTAAATCTATTGTAAAAATTTTTGAAGGCACAGAAAAAAACACATTTGACAATGCTTGTTTTGAGGGTATTCGCTCAAATTACTGTAATTTATCACTTTCAGATCAAGAAAGTAATATAATTGACGTTATCACTGAAAATGGCATTCCAAATGATATTGCTAAACTTTCTAAAGATAATGATATTTGTATTGAAATGGAAACAGGAACAGGCAAAACACTTGTTTATGTTAAAACCATTTATGAATTATTTAAACACTATGGTTTCTCAAAATTTATAATTTTAGTCCCTTCGGTTGCAATTCGTCAAAATATAATTGGAACATTCAAAGGATTTGATAAACAATTGGAAAATATTTATGGTTTCACTCCAAACGCTTTTGAGTACGATAGTAAAAAGTTGCCAAAAGTGACTCAATTTATCGAAGACCAACACCCACAAGTTATGATAATGACTTTGGCATCTTTCAATTCAGAAGATAAAATTTTGAATCAAGCACAAAGAGAAGATTTGTTTAATAATAAACCTTTTATTGAAGCTATTGCAGATACCAATCCAATTATTATTATGGATGAACCTCAAGAGGGAATGGATACTGATAATTCTATAAAACAAATTGCAAAATTAAATCCATTAATAAAAATTCGATATTCTGCAACGCATAAAGTTTTCAAAAATTTAATATACAGATTAACACCTTATGATAGTTACAAAGATGGTTTAGTTAAAAAAATTGAAGTTTTAACAGTTACTGAAAAAAATGATGAAGCAACACTTAAAATTGAATTATCGGATATACAGTTTGGAAAAGGTGATCCAAAAGTGAAATTAAAAGCGTGGCATCTAAATAAAACTAATAATAAAATAGAATTTAAAATTACGGCTTGGCTAAATCTTAATGATAATTTAGGTGAAAAAACAAATAATCCAAGCTACTTAAAATATGTTATTTCAAATATAAATAAAAGTTTAAGAACTGGCAAATGGACAGTTACGTTTTCTAATGGTGCAGAAATTATTGAAAAACAAATAGCTGGAGGTTTAGAGAATATTTGGGCGTTACAATTAGAATGGCTGATTCATAGACATTTCACAAAATCTCAAAAATTAGTTTCTAAAAACATAAAATGTTTGTCGTTAATATTTATTGATAGAGTAGCTAATTATATGGGAGAAACACCAATAATTAAAAATTTATTTATAGAAAAATACAAGGCAATTTATCCTGAATACAACGATGGCAAACAATCAAGTAACGAACAAATTCAAAGCATCCAAGGTTATTATTTTGCACAAAAGTCAAGTGGTGAATTTGCAGACAATGAAGGTGGTATAAATGAACAACGCAAAATCTATGACGCCATACTAAAAGATAAAGAAGAATTATTGCAATTTGGAAATAGTGTAGCAAATAAAATTGAATTTGTATTCTCTCATTCTGCTTTGGGAGTTGGTTGGGACAATCCAAATGTTTTCAATATTGCGACTCTTAGTAATTCATTCTCTGAAATTAAAAAACGACAAGAAATTGGACGTGGTTTGCGTATTTGTGTCAATCAAGACGGTCAAAGAGTATATGATGCTCTAGATGTTGATGATAATGAGCGTGTCAATCAACTTACAGTTATTCCTAATGAAACTTATGAAACATTTGTAACACAATACCAAGAAGAAATAAAATCGCTTTATGGTACAACTAATGCTGGTGCAGGAATGACAAATACGCACAAAGGCATTGCAATAGATGAAGTTAAGTTTAAACGAAATTCAAACCAATCAATAGAAAAGGCATTTAGAAAATATTGGGAAGCATTAGCTAAGAAAACAGAATACACAATGGTATTTAATGAAGAAGCATTAATAAATGATGCTGCAACTTTAATCTCAAAAATAACGATACCAGATTTTGTAATCGAAGCTTCAAGTTTTAAAATTGATGCTTTAACTGAGGATGGAAAACAAGATACATTTCAAGGATCCGAAAAAGTAAAACAAAAATCAACTTTTACGCCTTTAGATTTAATAGAAGAGTTAAGCGAAAATACAGGAATTAGTTATAAAACGCTTTTTAAAATTTTAGAAAGAATAACAAATCTATTAGAAATTATCAAAAA
>NZ_JAYUPK010000049.1:0-25594 GCF_043760115.1 Flavobacterium sp. | reverse complement strand
AATCTCTATACGATTGTACCCAACCTTTGTATGTTGACCAAATAATTGCTTCACTTGTTGGTCGAACTATTAATTCTTCCTCAAGTTTCGCATTTGGGTCAACCATCAATTTTCCTGGTTTGTCTGGATCATTTTTTAATCTGTAATGGGTTACAATAGCACATTCTTTAGCAAAACCTTCTGCATTTTTTTCTTCTGCTTCAAACATACTTTTAGGTACAAAAAGCGGAAAATAAGCGTTACTGTGACCTGTTTCTTTAAACATTCTGTCTAATTCTGCTTGCATTTTTTCCCAAATTGCATAACCATAAGGTTTTATAACCATACAACCTCTAACTCCTGAATTTTCGGCTAAATCTGCTTTAACCACAAGTTCATTATACCATTTGGAATAATCTTCTTCTCGTTTTGTTAAGTTCTTGCTCATATTGAATAGTTTGGCATAAAAATTGTTTTGATAATTTTAACTTAATAGTTCGGCAAAACTAACTATTTTTGTAATGTGCAACAATAAAAATGCTATAGATATGAAAACTATTTACTTTTCTTCGAAAAAAATTTCCATTTATTCTTTATTTGGATTTTTAACTTTGGTTTTAACTTCTTGTGGTTCATACCAAAATTCTACTTATTACGACAATGATGGTATTTATGGAAGTTCAGATGTGAAAAAGAAAAACGAAACACAATCTGCTGATTCTAACAATAAATACAAAGATTATTTTAGTTCATTAAACGAAGATAATCAGAATGAAGTATTTACTGATGTTGATAATTATTCTACTTATAATGATACTATTGAAAGAAATGGTACAGAAGTTCAATCTAATTCTTATGCAAGTTGGGGAAACAATGGCAGTGAAGCTGTAGTTATAAATGTGTATGACAACAATTGGGGTTTTAACAATTGGGGTTGGAATGGTTTTTACGGAAACAATTGGGGTTACAATAATTGGGGTTGGAATGGTTGGTATGGAAACAATTGGGGTTGGAACGGTTGGTATGGAAATAATTGGGGTTGGAATGGATGGTATGGACCAAACTCTTGGTGTGGAAATTATGGAAATGGATTCTACGGAAACGGTTATTATGGAAATAACTATGCTTATAATGGCGGTAGAAGAAACTCTAATTTTAATAATAATTACAGTTACGGATCAAGATCAACTACACCAATAACAAGAAATTTTAACTCTGGAAGAACTAGAGATTTTTCTAATACTAGAAGAAATACAACTACTACTAGAAATTATAATGAATCTGGAACAACTAGAACCAATTCTAATACTACTAGAACTAGAAATACAAATCAAGTTGGAACTTCACCTACAAGAACTTATAATAGTACATCTCCAACAAGATCAAACTCAACTTCAAATCCTGTAAGAACAACAACTCCTACAAGAACTTATGAAGCGCCAACGCGTTCGTATACTCCAAGTTATAGTGGAGGTACAAGATCTTCTGGTGGTTCTTCTTCTGGTGGCGGTTCTTCATCTGGTGGTGGTGGAAGATCTTCTGGTGGCGGAAGAAGATAATTAAAACTTTTAAAAAAAATTTATGAAAAAGACTTTTTTTACAGTGTTTGTGGGACTTATTTTTATTTCTTCACAAGCGCAAGATATTAACGATGCCTTAAGATATTCTAAAGAAAACTTAAATGGAACTGCTAGATTTAGAGCAATGAGTGGTGCGTTTGGAGCATTAGGCGGCGATTTATCTGCGATTGGTGTTAATCCTGCTGGTTCTGTAATATTTGCAAATAATCAAGCTGGATTTACATTAAGCAATTTTAATACTAAAAATGATTCTAATTATTTTGGTAAACTAACCTCAGAAAATAATAATTCATTTGATTTAAACCAAGCTGGTGCAGTTTTTGTATTTGATAATAATGATCAAAAAAGCGATTGGAAAAAATTTGCTTTAGCATTAAATTATGATAACACTGGTGATTTAGACAATAGTATTTTTTCTTCTGGAACTAATCCAAATAATTCAATATCAAATTATTTTTTGAGTTATGCTAATGGTTTGCCACTTAGTACAGTAATTGGTAACGATTTTGACTATGCAGATTTATTTTTTAATGAGCAACAAGCTTACTTAGGTTATCAAAGTTATATTATCAATTCTACTGACGATACAAACCCTAATAACACACAATACGTAAGTGGTGTTGCGCCTGGAGGAAATTATATTCAAGAATACACTTTAGAATCTTCTGGTTATAATGGAAAATTATCTTTTAATGCTTCTGGGCAGTATACCGATAAGTTTTCGTTTGGTATTAATTTAAATTCTCATTTTGTTGATTACAGACAATCTACAAGTTTTTTTGAACGAAATAACAACAATACTTCTACTACCGATTTAGTAAAAAGACTTCGTTTTAATAACGATTTGTATACTTATGGAAATGGTTTTTCTTTTCAATTGGGAACTATTTTTAAACCAACAAAAGAAGTTAGATTAGGTTTGGCTTATGAATCGCCAACTTGGTTGACTTTAAACGACGAAATTAGTCAAGATATTACTGCTGTAAGTTCAAGTTCGGCAGGCGAATTGTCTCCAGATGTTGTAAACCCGAATCTTACAGTAATTTTTGAACCTTATAGATTACAAACTCCATCTAAATTTACTGGAAGTTTTGCTTATGTATTTGGTAAAAAAGGTTTGATAAGTATTGATTATGCTGTAAAAGATTATAGTAATACAACTTACAAACCTAAAAGAGATTTCACTACTACTAATGCAACTATGTCAAATTTACTTGATGCTTCTAGCGAAGTTAGAGTTGGTGGTGAGTACAAAATAAAAAAGTTGAGTCTTCGTGGAGGATATAGATTTGAAAAAAGTCCCTATAAAGATGGAAAGACTATTGGCGATTTAACAGGATATTCTGGTGGTTTAGGTTACAACTTTGGTTCTACAAAATTAGATTTATCTTATTCTTATGCTCAAAGAGATTACAACCAACAGTTTTTCTCTCAAGGATTTACAGACAGTTCTAAAATTAGTTCGGTTAATAATAATGTTAGTGTTACATTATTATTTGAATTGTAAAAATTTTAATTTATATACTTAAACCATTCGTTTTTCGGATGGTTTTTTTTATGCAATAACCTTAACTTTTAGTCCTGATGGAAATGAAAATCCTATACAATTGCGACAGAAATTGTATAGATTGCAATGCACAGCAGGAAAATGGATTATAGAAATACCCAAACCATTGGCTACTGATAATCATCGGCACAAGTTCAAAATAATTATGATAATTGTAAATGAAATTAGAATTAAAAGTTGTAATTTTGCACACTTTCTAAAAAAGAAAAATACTTTAAATATATGAGAACCAAATCGTTAAAGAAAAACAAAATCAATGTTATTACACTTGGATGTTCTAAAAATGTGTACGATAGCGAAGTACTGATGGGACAATTGCGTGCTAGCGGAAAAGACGTTGTGCACGAAGAAGAAGGAAACATTGTGGTTATAAATACGTGTGGTTTTATTGATAATGCAAAGGCAGAATCGGTAAATATGATTTTGGAATATGCTGATAAAAAAGAACGTGGAATTGTTGATAAAGTATTTGTAACTGGATGTTTAAGTGAACGTTACAGACCAGATTTAGAAAAAGAAATACCCAATGTGGATCAATATTTTGGTACTACAGAATTGCCTGCGTTATTGAAAGCACTTGGTGCCGATTACAAACACGAATTGCTTGGCGAACGATTAACAACAACTCCAAAAAATTATGCTTATCTAAAAATTGCCGAAGGTTGTGATAGACCTTGTAGTTTTTGTGCCATACCTTTAATGAGAGGAAAACACGTTTCGCAAACCATTGAAAAACTGGTTAAAGAAGCTGAAGGTTTGGCTAAAAATGGTGTAAAAGAATTGATATTAATTGCTCAAGATTTAACTTATTATGGTCTTGATATTTATAAAAAACGTAATCTTGGTGAACTTTTAGAAAATCTTGTAAAAGTAGAAGGAATTGAATGGATTCGTTTGCATTATGCATTTCCTAGTGGTTTTCCGATGGATGTTCTTGAAATTATGAAACGCGAACCAAAGATTTGTAATTATATTGATATTCCGTTACAGCATATTTCTGATACGATTTTAAAATCGATGCGAAGAGGAACAACACGAGAAAAAACAACAAATTTATTAAAAGAGTTTCGTGCAGCTGTTCCTGGAATGGCAATTAGAACAACACTTATTGTAGGTTATCCTGGTGAAACGCAAGAAGATTTTAATATACTGAAAGATTTTGTTCAAGAAATGAAATTTGACAGAATGGGATGTTTTGCTTATTCTCACGAAGAAAACACTCACGCTTATTTACTAGAAGATGATGTTCCAGATGAAGTAAAAAAAGCTAGAGCTGAAGAAATAATGGAATTGCAATCGCAAATTTCTTGGGATTTGAATCAGGAAAAAGTAGGTCAAACTTTTAAATGTATTATCGACAGAAAAGAAGGTGGACACTTTGTGGGAAGAACAGAGTTTGACAGTCCAGATGTAGATAACGAAGTTTTAATTGATGCTACAAAACACTATGTAAAAACTGGTGAATTTGTAAATATTAAAATTATTGAAGCCACAGAATTTGATCTTTATGGCGAACCAGCTTAGATAAAAAAACATTAATTCTTGAATAAAAAAAACTCTAAATCAATAAAGACTTAGAGTTTCAATAGTTAACCACCTTTTATTAAATTATGCTTTTGCTACAACTGTTCCTTTAAAAGTCAATACTTTTGGAGTTTCGTCTGCGCTAGTTGTAACTGTTACCGTTTTAGAAAATGCACCTGGAGCAGCAGCATTATAAATTGCTTTTATAAAACCCGATTTTCCTGGAGCAATTTGATCTTTAGTATAATCTGCGGCAGTACAACCACAAGCAGGTTTTACATTTGTAATTATAACTGGTTTATCTCCAGTGTTTTTAAATTCAAATTCTATATTTTTTGGTGTTCCTTGTGGAATTTGACCAACGTCAACCGAATCAGATTTCCAAGAAATTGCAGATACAATTGTACTTGATATCTCTGATTTTACTTCGTTAGAAATAACAGAGAAAGACATTAATGATATTGTTAATGCCAATAAAGAAATTTTTACAATTTTCATTATTATAAATTTTTAAGTTTCTATAAATTTTAATAGTTCGATGTTTTGAACAATACAAATGTAATGCAACAATTAAATAGCAGTTGTTAATCAGTTTATAATGTTTGTTAATGACTTGTTAACGATGTAAAAAAGGTATAATTTTGATTAATTTTGAAACAAATAATGAACACAAAATTAGAATATCTTTATATATTTAATGAAGACAAAGAATTTAAACATCATAATAGTTTTAGGATTAATAGCTACAATTGGTATTCTAATTGCACAATTATTATGGACAAAAGAAGCTTTTACAATAGAAGAGAAAAAGTTTTCTCAAAAAACGCATGTTGCCTTATTGGAAGTAGTAAAAAAACTATATGAAGGAACAAATAGCGAATTGCCAGCTCAAAATCCGATAAAAAAAGTGGCTAATGATTATTATATTGTAAATGTAGAAAACGATTTTCAGCCAGATATTTTAGAATTTTATTTAAAGGAAGAATTCGCCAAATTTAATATCACTACCGATTTTGAATACGCAATGTACAATTGCCAAAGTGATGAAATGGTATATGGAAATTACATTTCATTATCTGATAAAAAAGCTAAAAAAAGCTCGGTGTATTTTCCTAAACACGAGAATTTAGTTTATTATTTTGCTATTCGTTTCCCAAACGAAACTAGTTATTTATTTAGTTCCTTGCGGTTTTGGTTTGTATTATCATTTGCCTTGATAATTATACTTTTAGTTTATGTTTACTCTATTTATACAATTATTCAGCAGAAAAAATACTCTGAGTTGCAACGTGATTTTATAAATAATATGACACACGAATTTAAAACACCATTATCATCTATATTACTAGCATCCAATTATTTAAACAAACAAGAAACTATAAAAAAAGATGAAAAACTTGATAAATATACTTCAATAATTATCAATCAAAGTAATAAATTAAACCATCATGTAGAGAAAATATTAAACATTGCAAAATCTGATAATTCTTCGTTACAATTGGATAAAAAAGAACTTTTTGTACTTCCAATTTTAAATGATGTTGTAGAAAATATGCAATTAAAAAATGAAAAACTGCAAGTTGAAATTTCTAGCAAAAGTGATTATAAAATTCTTGCAGATGAGTTTCATTTTACTAATATTATTCATAATTTAATTGACAATTCTATAAAATATTGCGATGAAAACCCAAATATAAAAATTACTATTGAAGAAGAAAATAAATTTTTAAGATTAAATTTTACTGATAACGGAATTGGAATTGCAAATAAAAATCTTACTTTTATTTTTGATAAATTTTATAGAATTCCAAGTACAAAAAGTAATGAAGTAAATGGTTTTGGGCTAGGATTATACTACGTTAAAAAGATATGTACACAACACAATTGGAAAATTGTAGCAACAAATAATAAAGAAAAAGGAATTACAATTTCTATTTTAATTCCTAAAAAATAAAAAAATAGCATTAAAAATGCTAAACATACAACTAATTTTCAGCACAATTAGATGCTGAAATAAATATAATTTTCAGCATGAATAGATGCTGAAATAAATATAATCTTCAGCATGAATAGATGCTGAAATAAATTCAGCATGAATGGCAAAATTTAAAATTCTTTACGCAGAAGACGATGAAACACTAGCATTTTTAACCAAAGATAATTTGGAACAAAATTATGATGTTACTCATTGTGAAAACGGAGAAATTGCATTAAACACTTTTAAAAAAGAAGTTTTTGATATTTGCGTTTTAGATATTATGATGCCAAAACTTGACGGATTTGAATTAGCAGAAGCAATTAGAAAATTAAATGCCGATGTTCCTATAATTTTTCTATCTGCTAAAACTTTAAAAGAAGATAGAATTAAAGGATTGCGAATTGGTGCTGATGATTATTTGGTAAAACCATTTAGTATTGAGGAACTTATCTTAAAAATTGAAATATTTTTAAAACGATCTAATAAAATTTCAATTGTTGAAACCAAATTTTATACACTTGGAAAATACCAATTTGACAGTAAAAACTTTTTAGTTTTTAACGATTCTGAAAAAATTTCATTAACCCAACGCGAATCCGATTTATTGAAACTTTTTATAGACAATAAAAATGTAGTTTTAAAACGTGAAGAAATTTTAAAATCACTTTGGGGAACAGATGATTATTTTCTAGGAAGAAGTTTAGATGTATTTATATCAAGACTTCGCAAGATATTAGCCAGTGAAAAAACTATTGCAATAGAAAATCTTCACGGAATTGGTTTTAGGTTTTCAATAGAATAAACAAGTTTAAATTTCTTTAATTTTATCAAATAATAAGTCAAAACCGTTAAATAATAATTCACTTATATTTAACAAAAAACTTACTATATATTTGTGAAAGAAATTTAAAACAACTCATTTTGAAAAATAATTACATTTTAATTTACATTTTGCTATTACTATTTTCATTAGAAAATAGTTATGGTCAAAATAAAGAAATTGATAGTTTAAAAAGAGTACTTCAAGTTGCTAAAATTGATACTGTTAAAGTAAATATTTTTAATGCAATTGCAGATAAATTTAAAAATTCTAATCCAGATTCTACCTCAATTTATGCTAGCAAAGCCAGTTTATTATCTCAAAAAATAAACTATAATTTTGGTTTAGCCAATGCATTTATTAACAAAGGAAATTCTAATATTATACTTGGAAATTATCCAATTGCCATTCTAGATTTTACTAAAGCACAACAATTATTTGAAACATTAATGAATGATGGTTCTGAAATTAATTTAAAACTATTAAAAAATGGTTTGGCTAGAAGTTATGGTAGTTGCGGAATAATTTACTCGCAACAAAGCAACTATTATTTAGCATTAGAAAATTATCAAAAAGCATTAAAAATTTATCAAGAAATTGGTGAGAAAAAAAATGTTGCAAAAGCATATAATAATATTGGAGTTGTATATAAATCGCAACAAAATTATACAAAAGCTATTGAATATTTTAAAAAAGCATTTAAAATTCAAGAAGAAATTGGCGAACAAACTGCAGCAGTAACTTTAACTAATATTGGGGTAATTTATTTTGAACAAAAAAATAAAACAGAAGCATTAAATTATTACAACAAAGCAAAAAAACTCTTCAATAAAATTGATGACAAACGTGGCTTTGCATTACTAAATAATTATTTTGGAGATTATTACAAGAGTGAAAAAAAGGACGATTTAGCTTTAACATCATATAATTTATCTTTAAAATTATATGAAGAATTACAGAATAAATTTGGTGCATCACTAGCATTGTATAACATTGGACAATTATTATCCGATCAAAAAAAGTATACTGATGCAATGCCATTTGCAACTAAATCTTTAAATTATGCAAAGGAAATTGGAGTTTTAGATCAAACCTATCATTCAGAAAAATTGGTTAGTGAATTGTATGGATTTCTTAATAATCCATCAGAATCTTTGGTGCATTATAAAAATTATATTACTGCAAAAGACAGTATTACCAACGAGGCAAATAGTAAAAAAATTATGGAAGCCGAAATGAATTTTGAATACAAAAAAAAGGAAGAATTATTAATAGAGAAAAGTAAAAGACAATCACAACTAGTACTATTTTCAGTACTTGGAGTACTTTTATTATTTGGATTATTATTTGTTTTATACAACAGAAGACAGATAAAACGTAGATTAACATTGCAAAAAGAAGTTGCCGAATATGAGCAAAAAGCGTTGCATTTACAAATGAATCCACATTTTGTATTTAATTGTTTAGGGTCAATTTCTAGTTTTATTGTTCAAAACGGAACCGATTCTGCCTTGAAATATTTATCTAAATTTTCTAAATTAATGCGATTAACATTAGAATATTCTAAAGGCGCATTGATTCCTATTGACAAAGAAATAGAAAGTTTACAAAATTATCTTGAACTAGAACAACTACGTTTTCATAAAAAATTTGAATTTAAAATAAAAGCTACAGACAAAGTTGAGTTTAATATGGCAATGCCACCACTATTGATTCAACCTTTTGTAGAAAATGCCATTTTGCACGGAATGGTTCCAAAAGATGGAAACGGAACAATTGAGGTAAATTTTGATGTACAAAACTCGCAATTAGTTTGTACAATTACTGATGATGGAATTGGAATTTCCAAATCGAAACTTTTAAAAGAAAACTCAGTTACAGCACATCAATCAATGGCACTTGAAATTACAAAAAAACGATTGGAAATGATGGAAACAGCAACCTCTAAATCGGCACAAATTGATATAAAAGACATAGAAAATAATAATGAAATTATTGGTACTTGCGTAACGTTGCGCTTGCCAATTCAATATATAAAGTAAATGTTTAAGCGTTTAATTGTTTAAAAAGTTTAAACCTTTAAACCCTTAAAAACCGAAATTAAAATATGATAACAGCAGTATTAATAGATGACGACAAGCATTTACGAAAGGGTTTAAAAGCACTTTTAGAACGTTATACTAATGAAATAAATATTATTGGCGAAGCCGAAAGTGTAAAAACTGGGATTGCATTATTAGAAAAAACGCAACCTCAAGTTATTTTTTTAGACATCCATTTAAGTGATGGAACCGGATTTGACATACTCGAAAAAATGGCTAATAGCAAAGGAAAAACGACTTCGCATATAGTTTTTATTACTGCTCACGAGCAATATGCTGTAAAAGCTTTTAAATTTAGTGCGTTAGATTTTATTTTAAAACCTGTTGATCCAGAAGAATTACAAAATACAATTATCAAAATAAAAGAAGTTTCTGGAAAAGCGAACTCATTTGAGCATATAGATTTATTGTTAGAAAATATACGGAAAAAAGTAGATAATTTTAAACGAATTGCACTTTCGACCAGTGATGGAATTCATTTATTTGAAGTTTCAGATATTATTAGATGTGAAGCAAAGGTAAATTATACTGAGTTTTTTATAAAAAATCATAAGCCAGTTTTAATTTCAAGAACGTTAAAAGAATATGAAGAAATATTAACAGAACATGGCTTTGAACGCATACATCAATCGCATTTAATAAATTTATCTTACTTAAAATCATACATAAAAACCGATGGAGGTTATGTAATTATGGCAGATAACAGTACAATACCAATTGCACAGAGTAAAAAAGAAAAATTACAAGAATTAATAAAAGCATTATAAATCATGAAAAATCAAATTATAAAATCATACGTTATGAAAAATATTTTACTGTTAATTTTGTTGTTTAGCGGAGTTGCTTTTGGGCAAATTCCAATAAATCAACCAACTGATTTAAATATTTGCAGTTACAATAGTCCAAATTCAGAATATATAGATTTGAGTGATAAAAAAAATGAAATTTTTGGAAGTTTAAATCAAAGCGATTATAATATTTTTTATTACACAAACTTTATAGATGCTCAAAATGATGAAAATAGAAATATTTTTGAAGCTGTAGGTACTAACATCAATTTAACAATATATATTAGGGTTATTGAAATTTCAAATAGCACAAATTTCGAAATTACTTCTTTAAATATAAACTTGTTATTAGTTCCAACTACCAATCCTGTATCAAATCTTTACATTGAAAATATTCCATATTCTAATGTTGCAAGTTTTAATTTAAACTTTCAAAATTCTATTATTATTGGTAATCAAACTAACACTACTATATCATATTTTGAAAATTTAAATGATGCAAATTTGAGTCAAAATTCTATTAATAATACATCTAATTATGTGAATTTAACCAATCCACAAAAAATATATGCAAGAGTTAATAATATATTAAGTGGATGCTATAAAATTACAACTTTTAACTTAGTCATTACAAATCCAGATATAATTACAATAAGTGATCCTGTTTTTAAAAATCTATTATTACATTCTGACCCAACAATACAAGATATTGCTTATGATAATCTAGACAATACAATTACAATTGACACAAATGGAAATGGTGAAATTGAAATAAATGAAGTTAGTCAAGTAACAACGATTTTTATTAATAATGAGAACGTTCAAACATTTGAAGGTATAAATTCATTTAATAATCTTATAAATTTTAGAGCATTCAATTGTTATAATGTTCATTCAGTAAATATTAATGGTCTACAATTATTAAAAGAACTTTATTTGATTGAATTTGGTTTATTATCAAATATTGAATTATATAATTTACCTATTTTAGAAAATTTAGTTTTTGCTGAAAATAATATTACAAATATTGATTTATCAAACTTAACATCGCTTAAATACTTAAACTGTAGTTATAATAATTTATCTAACTTAAACCTAATTAATTTGAATAATTTATTTGAATTAAATTGTTTTTCTAATCAAATTATTTCTTTAAATCTTGATAATTTAACAAATCTTGCAGAATTAAATTGTGGAGGTAATAATATTAATTCATTGAATACCATAAATAATTTAAATTTATTTAACTTAAATTGTGGGAGTAATCCATTGTTATCTTTAATATTAAATCCAAATTTATATAATCTTTATTGCACCGGTACTTCACTAGTTAATTTAGATGTTTCATATGTAACAAATTTAACATTTTTTAATTGTTCTCATAATTCACAATTAACCCATTTATTTATGAAAACTGGCGAATCGTTTAACCCTTTATTTCAAGGAAACTTAAATCTTACAGACAATTATAGTTTAGAATATATATGTGCTGATGAATTAAATATTCAAGGTATTAAAGAATTTCTTGTAATGAATCAAAATCCTAATGTTGAAGTCAATTCCTATTGCACTTTTGAACCAGGAGGAATTTTCAATACCATTACAGGAAAAGTATCATTAGATTCAAACAACAATGGTTGTGATGCAAATGATTTAATAGTTTCAAATGTAAAAATGAAATTAACTCAATGGAATGACATCAGTTATACAATTACAAATCCAAATTATAAATTTTACACTACTACTGCAGACCAACTAATAGAACCAATTTTAGAAAATCCAACTTACTACAATGTAACTCCACAATCTGCCAACATAAGTTTTCCTGAAACAAATTATTTAACAGAAATCCAAGATTTTTGTTTAACAGCCAATGGCATTCACAACGATTTAGAAATTGTATTAATGCCAATTGGACCAGCAAGATCAGGATTTGATGCCGATTATAAAATTGTATTTAAAAATAAAGGAAATCAAACCTTGTCTGGAGACGTTAATTTTACATTTGATGATGCTGTTTTAGATTATGTTGCTTCTTCAATAGCCCCAAATTCTCAAGTTTTAAATAACTTAACTTGGAATTATTCTACACTTTTACCATTTGAAACCAGAACCATTTTGGTGACTTTAAATGTAAATTCGCCATTAGAAACTCCAGCAGTAAATCTTGGTGATGTTTTAAATTTTGTTACAACAATAAATCCTGTTTCTGGAGATGATTTACCATTAGACAATACTTTTACATACAATCAAACTGTTGTTGGTTCGTTTGATCCAAACGATATTATGTGTCTTGAAGGTGAAAATGTTTCTCCATCAGAAATTGGAAACTATCTACATTACGCAGTACAATTTGAAAATACAGGAACGTATCAAGCAGAAAATGTAGTGGTAAAAGTTGTAATTGATACTAACAAATATGATTTAAATTCTATACAACTTTTAAATACATCTAATCCAGTTTATACAAGAATTATAGGAAATAAAGCAGAATTTATTTTCGAAACTATTAATCTTGCTGCTACAGTAGGAAATCCTCCAGTTGGTGGACACGGTGACATTTTGTTCAAAATTAAATCTAAAAATAATTTGGTTAACGGTGATTTTGTTTCTAAAAAAGCTAATATTTATTTTGATTATAATGCGCCAATTGAAACTATACCGTTTCAAACCACGTTTCAAGCATTAAAAAATAGTGTTTTTATTGCAGATGCAACTATAACTATTCATCCAAATCCAACCAATTCAATAATAAATATTATTTCTAAAAACACAATTACATCAATTGAGTTATATGATGTTCAAGGTAGATTATTAGAAACCAGTATTGAAAATAAATCATCAACAACAATTGATATTTCAAGTAAACAAAATGGAATTTATTTCTTAAAAATTACATCAGAAAAAGGAAGTTCTGTAGAAAAAATTATTAAAGAATAGGTTTAGGTTAATTAAATGAAGAAGCGTAAATTTGAAAAGATTTGCGCTTTTTTTATGCAATTTTTTTCATTTGTTAAAACAAAAATAATTATGAAAAAATATATACTTTTATTTTTAATATCAATCGTTTTTGGATGTTCTTCTAGCAATTACACAACTAGTAATCAAGCAATTACTGGAAACATTCAGTATAATAAAGAATATGAAGGTGGTGCAGCTCCACCACAAGAATTACTTGATGAATTGGCGATTTATAAATTTTCAAGTAATGAAACCTATTATGTTAGAACTGGTATAAACAATATACCTTTCACTCCTATTTATACCACTTTTACAACAGATTTAAATGGAAATTTTAAAGTAAAATTACCAATAGGAAATTATTGTGTAATGACTCAAAAAAGATATTTATATGAACAATCTTTAAATTCTACTACAGATTGTCAATGGATAAATAGTTCAGATTTTAATTTGAATGTAACTAGTACCAATCAACCTCAAGAAATTATTTTTACTGATACAAGAAATAATTGTTTGCTTGTACCATAAATAATTAATCTAAATTTTTATTTTTTAAAAGTTTGTTTACAATTGTGTAAAGCTTTTCTTTGTCTAAAGGTTTGGATATAAAATCATTAAATCCTAATTTTTTAATTTTTTCAATTTCTTCTGGAAATGAATAAGATGTTTGGGCAATAATTGGAATGTCTTTGTTAAATTCTCTAATTTTTTCAAAAGCACCATAACCGTCTAGATTTGGCATTTTAATATCCATAAAAATTAAATCAATTTCGGAATTATTTTTAGCCAACTCTACAGCTTCATTTCCATCTTTGGCTCTAATTACATTAAAGTTTATGTTGTTTAGTAATTTTTCTATCAATTTAAAATTAATACTGTCATCTTCTGCAACTAATATTAATTCTTCATTTCCCAAATCTATTATAACGTTTTGCGAAGTTATAACTGGTTTTAATTGAATCTTGTCTTCAAATTTTAATGCTATTGAAAAAGTAAAAGTACTGCCAACTCCTTCTTGTGATTGTAAAGAAATTGTGCCTCCAAGCATTTCAACATACGATTTAGAAATTGCCAAACCCAAACCTAATCCATCTATAGAAGTAGTATAACTAGATGCTACTTTGGTAAATCTATTAAAAATTTTAGACTGAGATTCTAACGGAATTCCAATTCCAGAATCTTTTACAGAAAACAAAATTAAATTATTGATAGTATCAAATTGATACTCTAAAATTATAAAACCTTCGTTAGTAAACTTTAATGAATTGTTTAAAATATTAATTAAAACTTGATTCAATTTTACACCATCTGTAATTATATTTCCTTCAATGTTATCATTTGGATGAACTAATCTTACTTCAATATTATCCTTCTCATTAGTAATAGAAATTGCGTTATATACAGATTCTACAATAGTTTTAATATTAATACTTGTAAGATTTGGTTTAATTAAGTTAGAATCAATCTTAGACATTTCTACCAAATCATCAATAATATCAATTAAATTTTTACCACTTGCTTGAATAATCCTAATGTATTCATTTTTATCTTCTTCTTTAATATCTTGATTTAAAAGTAAATCTGAAAAACCATTAATGGCATTCATTGGTGTTCTAATCTCGTGTGAAAGATTCATTAAAAAAGACGATTTTAATTTGTCACTTTCTTCGGCTTTAAACTTTGCAATATTTAATTGGTTTTTTTGGTTATTATTTTCTTCAAATAATTTACCAATATATCTAAATTCACCTCTAATTTTCTTTAACGCAACAATTGCATCCGTATTTCCATCTTCTAAAACTTCTTTAATAAGTTGTATAGGTTTTTGACCCCATTTTTTGGCATAAATAAAAAATATTATCATACAAATTATAAATCCTGCAAGTAATAAAAAAAGTAAATTTCTTGTTTTTGAAAAACTTACTGCAGTTTCTCTTGCAAAAGTTAAAGATGTAATTTCATTACCATTAACATCATATATCAATTTATTAAAAAAAATGGTTTTGGAATTTGTTTCAAATTTTTTGGTAGAATAATCAATTTTAGAACCTATTACTTTTTCTAAATTTACAAAATAAGTATCGTCTAATAATTTTGCCATAAAAAGATAACCTCTTGGCGATGTTTTATTTTTAAATGGATCTTGAGATGGATGAACTGTTGCTCCGTAAACTTCTACAATTCCTTCTGATATTTTAACATAAAAATGGATAGATTTATCTTTATATAATTTTTCAAAAACCGATTTAGGTATAAAATTTATAGACTTAATTTTAGATGTAGCAACTTTACTTACAAACTCACCTTTTAAACTATAACCATCAATATAGTCTATTTTATTGGTGTCTACAAGATATGCTAATGAGTTGTCAAACCAAGAAATATCCTTTTTTTCAATAAAATTTACCAATTCGTCCCAAAAAGTAATTTCGTTTATTAAAGAAGAATATCCTTCAGAATTTAATTCTACAAGAGCGTTTGCTTCTTTTTCAAATTGACTAGTAGATATTTTAGTCATCAATTTATATTGTTGATAACTGTGATAATATAATATTGAAAACAAAATTAAAAATCCAATACTAACTATAATTAAAAGTTGAACAACCTTAGAATATGTTGTTGTCTTAAGCTCTTTTCTTTTTTCAATAAACTTCATAAATACAATTTGAAATTCCTACTTTATCAAATACTTTATAAATTTAATTAAAAAAATGAAATCTTGTTATATTTTCTGATAAAAAATTACTGAAAAATATTGTTTTAACGTAAAATTTAAATAAAATTAAACTATCGTAGTAAAATTTTGTAATAAAAATGATTAAAATTAACCACTATTTAACTTAGAAAATAAAAAAAACCGTTGCAATAACAACGGTTTAAATAGTACTAAAAAATTATTTTTTCTTCTTTTTAGAATCAGATTTCTTTTTAGATTTTGCTTTTTTAGATTTCTCTTTCTTTTTGGCTTTTTCTTTTTTTGCTTTTTCTTTTGCTTTCTCTTTTTTAGCTTTCTCTTTTTTCTTAGCTTTTTCTTTAGCTTTAGATTTTTTATCTTTTTCTTTTGCCTTATCTTTTTTAGATTTTTCTAAATCTTTCGATTTTTTGTCTTTGTCATTTTCTTTCATATTTTCTAATTTTAGTTTTTTATTTTCTACTTTTTTAAATACATCTTTAAAAGGAACATTAGCTTCGGTTTTAACTTTTGGCAAAGCAACTTTTGGAGTAATTGTTTTTGCTGTTGTAACTCTAGGATTTGTTGTTCTTGGATTTGTTGTTCTTGGAGTTGCTGTTCTTGGAGTTGTTGTTCTTGGAGTTGTTGTTCTTGGTGTCGTAACTCTAGGAGTTGTTGTTCTAGAAGCTGCTGTTGTTCTTGATGTTGTTTTTCTAACAGTTGTTACTTTTGGAGTAACTGCTTTTGCAACAGTTCTTGTTCTAGTAGTTGTTGGTTTTACTTCTACTTTATCAATTGCAACTACAGGTTCAACTTTTTCTGCTATAACATTTTTACTTTCTGTAGTTTCTACTTTTTTGTCTAAATTTGATGTTTCGTTTATTATCATAGTTATATAATTTTTAATTTATTGTAAAATTGATGTAAATTTTGTGTTAACAAAAATACATTATAAAACAATTCGCCAATGTTAAGTTTTACTTTTAACTAAAAACTTAACATTAGAATCTTTAAAAAATAGAAAAAAATGATTTTTTGTAATTATTCTGAAAGAACTCTATTTATTTGTATAAATTTTCTAGAATAATAATCTTCAGATGTTGAGGAAATCATAACACCATTACTTGAAGAAGAATGTATGAATTTAATTTCATTTGGAAGTACTTCAGTAATCATTCCAACGTGGTTAATATTGCCTCTAGATTTAGTTGCAAAAAATATTAAATCGCCTTTTTGTGCTTGACTTTTATCAATTTTATAACCATAATTAGACTGCTCGTGAGATGTTCTTGGCAAGTCTACATTTATTTCCCTAAACGAAGCTAACATTAATCCCGAACAATCAAAGCCAGAATTTGTAGTTCCACCAATTCTATAATGTACTCCAATATTTTCAGATGCTTTGGCAATTAATAAATCAACTTTCGAGCTGTTTTCTATAGAAATTGGCTTTGTTATATTGATTTCGTTTAATTTGTCTGAAGTTTCATTATTTATATTAAAATCGTTTCCGTTTTTTACAATTAACTCATAACCAATTGGCAATCCGTTTTGTACATCAGGATTTAATTCTTGTAATTCTTTTACAGTAACGTTATAAATTCTAGAAATTTTATATAATGATTCTTTTGGTTGAACTTTATGAATTACAGCTGAAAGTGAAATTAAAGGTTTTTGTAAATCAGAATTTGTTGCAGTAATTTCTGTTGAAGTAGAAACTAAATCTGGATATTTTTCTGAAATTGTAGCAAAATTAGAATTTTGAATTTTAATTTTAGAACCCATTTTTAAAGCACCAGTTTTTAATTCTGGATTGGTTTCGCAAATAGTTTCCATTGTAACTCCATATTTTTTAGAAATACTATATAAGGTTTCTTTTTGCGCAACTAAATGTGTTATAAATTCGTTATTTGTAGTTGTAACAACTTCTATATTTTCTTTATTAATAGGTTTTTTTTCAACTACTTTCTTTTCTTTTTGTTTTACTTTTTCTTCCTTAAATTTTTTATTTGGAACTTCTAAAACGGCATTTAACTTTAAAACGCCATTTTTATATTTCGGATTTAATTCAAATAATTCTGCCTGAGTAACATTATATTTTTTAGCTATTGCAAATATAGATTCGCCATTAACAACTTTGTGTTTAATGATTTTTTGAGAAAAAGCAAACGAACTAATTAATAAAAATGCTATTATAAATTGGGATAATTTCATTAAAAAAGTAAATAGTAAATTGGATTATAAAATGTCGCAATTTACTAATAAAGTCTTATTTTATCTGGCTTTTTAACTTAAATTTAAGTCGTAATTTTGTCGAATTATTGCTACGAATTTAGTTTTAAATAGTTTATAGAACTAATAAACCTATGTCTCTTATAGTATTTATTGGTTTAGAATACCAAAACAATTCGAAATCTTGAAACTGGTTTTCATAATTTATCTTCAAATCTGAAAAAGTCATTTTTTTATCATTTGCTACAGCAATTTGCTCTAAAATTAAAGTTAACCAAATGGCTTTTTCATCTTCCAAAATAATTTCAACCGATTGCTTTTTATCATGAAACGTTAATTTTTGCATTTGCCAAGAAGTTCCTTTCTTAGATTTAGAAAATGTTTCTGAAATTGGCTTTCCTCCTATCCAAACTATCCTTGCAGAAGGTTTGATAGAAAATTCAATCTCTTTTTGTAACGAATTATAAATGTATTCAGAATTAATTGTGGTTCTCGGAATTTTAAAATCAAACCAATCTTGGAGAGGAAATTCAAAACCTATTGAATGCATAAAATTAAACAACGATTTTTTTAATCCGAAAGAAAATTTATCATGATTTATTCCTGTTTTATCTTTAAAAACAATATCGTTGTTGGCAAATGTAATTTCATTTTGTTGCGGAATTACACCAAACTCTTCTGGAAACATTCCAACAGGTGAATGTGCAGTCATTGCAAATTGATGCCAAAATCCGCTTTGCAAAATCCCAATTTCAAACAATTGACGCACCATTTCTAGACTATCAATTGTTTCTTGAACGGTTTGAGTTGGATAACCGTACATTAAATAAGCGTGAACCATTACTCCAGCTTCGGTAAAGTTGCTTGTAACTTGTGCTACTTGTTCAACCGTAACGCCTTTTTTTATTAATTCTAATAATCTGTCCGATGCAACTTCCAATCCGCCAGAAACTGCAATACAACCTGATGCTGATAGCAATATGCATAAATCTTTAGTAAAACTTTTTTCAAATCTAATGTTTGTCCACCAAGTAACGGCTAAATTTCTTTTTAAAATTTCTAAAGCAACTTCTTTCATTAATGCTGGTGGCGCAGCTTCATCAACAAAATGAAAACCATTTTCGCCAGTTTGAGCAATCAACTCTTCCATTCTATCTACTAGAAGTTTGGCTGCCACTGGTTCGTATAATTTTATATAATCTAAAGAAATATCACAAAAAGTACATTTTCCCCAATAACAACCATGTGCCATTGTTAGTTTGTTCCAACGTCCATCACTCCACAAACTGTGCATTGGATTGGCAATTTCTATTACAGAAATGTAGTTGTCTAAATATAAATCTGAATAATCTGGTGTACCAACTTGCGCTTGTTTATAATCGAGTTTTGTTGTGTTATTTTTGTAAACTACTTTATTGTTTTCTAATAAAAAGGTGCGTTTAAATTCTAAATTGTCTGTAAAAGTGGCACTTCGACTGCGCTCAGTGTGACAAACTGCTTTATAAAGCAATTCAACAGGAAGTTCGCCATCATCAAGAGTAATAAAATCGAAAAATTCAAAAACTCTTTCATCTTTTAAATCTCGTAATTCTGTATTAGGAAAACCACCACCCATAGAAATTTTAATTTCTGGAAAATGTTGTTTTATAAATTGTGAACAACGAAAAGCACTGTATAAATTTCCTGGAAATGGAACCGAAATTAACACCAATTTTGGTTGAATATTATTTACTTTTTCTTCTAAAATTTTTATTGCAATTTTATCAATGTAAGTGAGATTTTTTTGTAATTCATTATACATTTCGTCAAATGAATTGGCGCTTCTACCAAGACGTTCTGCATAGCGTGAAAAACCAAAATTTTCATCTACACATTCTTTAATAAAATCTGATAAATCTTCTAGATATAATGTGGCAAAATGTTTGGCTTTGTCTTGAATTCCCATACTTCCAAAAGCCCATTCCATATCGTCAAGCTGATCAAATCGTGATGCTTCTGGTAAGAAATTATCTTGACATATTTGTCTTGCTAATGTTGGATTTTTACCTTGTAGAAATGCAATTACTGGATCAATTGTTTTTAAATATTCGTTTTTTAAAGCAAAAATTCTTTGAGAGTTGGAAGATGGTAGCTTGAAGTTGGAAGAATTAAAAATTTCAATTAAACCTTTTTTAGAAAATAATTCTACTATAACTTCAATACCCAAATCCATTTGAAAAGCACTTATATTTTTAGTATTTAAAAAACCTTTAATATAAGCAGTCGCAGGATATGGTGTGTTTAGTTGTGTAAATGGTGGTGTTATGAGAAGAATGTCTTTCAAATGAAATATTTTTGCAAAAGTAAAAATTTAAAAATTAGCATTTAACTAATATTTAGCAAAATCAAAATGTAATTCAAGTTTGAATTTTAAGTATTTTTACAAAAAAATAAATTATGCCAACTGATTGTATTAGCTACCAAGAATCTGGATATTTTTCTAAAATAATTGTAGATTATTTAGATAAAAAATCAGACCTAAAACAATTTTACAATCGATTTCCTAGCATTGAAAATTTTATTTCTCAGATTGAAGAAAAACAACAAAATTTTCCTCAGGAAAACAGAAAGATATTAGTTGAAGAATTAAAAAAACAATACAACGGTTTTACAATAAGTGAAACAACTTTAAACAACATTAAACTTTTAAATAATTCTAACACTTTTACAATAACAACTGGTCATCAACTGAATTTATTTACTGGACCATTATACTTTTTATACAAAATTGTTTCTACCATAAATCTTTGTAAAGAATTAAAAACTAATTATCCTGACTATAATTTTGTTCCTGTTTATTGGATGGCAACCGAAGATCACGACTTTGAAGAAATAAATTATTTTAATTTTAAAAATAAAAAAATAAAATGGAATAAAGAAAGTTTTGGACCAGTTGGACGACTTTCTACTATTGGTTTACAAGAAGTTTTTGAACAATTTTCTAATGAATTAGGCATTGGAGAAAATGCAACTTTTATTAAAAATTTATTTTTAAAATCATATTTAGAACATTCTAATTTGGCAGATGCAACTCGTTTTCTAGCCAATGAATTATTTAAAAACGAAGGTTTAGTGATTATTGATGGTGATTCTGTTGCTTTAAAGAAATTATTTATTCCTTGTATAAAAGAAGAACTTTTAAATCAGACTTCGTTTAAAAAAGTTTCTGAAACCGTTGCGCAATTAAAAGAATATAAAATTCAAGTTAATCCAAGAGAAATAAACTTGTTTTATATTGAAGATAATTTGCGAGAAAGGATAGTTTATGAAAACAATAAATATAAAGTAAATAATACAAAAATTGAATTCTCAGAAACTGAAATTCTAGCAGAATTACAAAATAATCCAGAAAAATTTAGTCCAAATGTAATTTTGCGACCATTGTATCAAGAAGTTATTCTTCCTAATTTGTGTTACATTGGTGGTGGTGGTGAAATTGCTTATTGGTTAGAATTAAAATCAAATTTTGAAGTTAACAAAATTACTTTTCCTATACTATTGCTTAGAAATTCTGTTGTTCTTGCAACTGAAAAACAAATTGATAAAATTGACAAATTGAATTTAACTTGGAGTGATTTATTTTCTAATCAACAAGAGTTATTTACTTCTAAAACTAAAGAGTTTTCTAAATTTAAAATAGATTTTACAGAACAAAAAGAACATTTGAAAAAGCAATTTGAAAAGTTAAATATAATTGCAAATGAAACCGAAAAATCGTTTATTGGAGCTGTAAAAGCGCAAGAAACCAAACAAATTAAAGGTTTAGACAATCTAGAAAAAAAATTGCTAAAAGCTGAAAAACGTGTTCATTCAGAAACTCTTGAACGTATATTATTGTTGCAAAATGAGCTTTTTCCTAATCAGAGCTTACAAGAACGAAAAAATAATTTTAGTGAATTTTATGTTGATTTTGGATATGAATTTATAAAAAAATTACTTGAAAATTTACAACCTTTTCATCAAGAATTTAAAGTTGTTGTTTTGTAATTGATTTTAAAAAAAATTATACGTTAAATAGCCACATTACTTCATGAAACTTTTTTATTCATTGAAGTTCAATGAACCAAGTTTGAATAGAAAACAAACCATTTATTTACAATTTTTATGAATTGAAAGCTGGAAAATGAATTTTAGAAAAACTTAAATCATCTACTATTGATATTAGTCTACATAAATCTAAAAAAATAAAATATAAATTTTTAAAAACTAAAGTAAAACACTACTTTTGCACCAAATTAAAAAAAATATAAAATGGCTACAAATAGAACATTTACAATGATTAAACCTGATGGTGTTGAAAACGGACACATTGGTGGAATTTTAAATATGATTACCGAAGGTGGTTTTAAAATTGTTTCGTTAAAATTAACGCAATTAACTGTTGCTGACGCTCAAGCATTTTATGCTGTTCATGCTGCAAGACCTTTTTATGGTGAATTAGTAGAATTTATGTCTCGTGGACCAATTGTAGCTGCAATTCTTGAGAAAGAAAATGCAATTGAAGATTTTAGAAACTTAATTGGTGCTACAAATCCTGCTGATGCTGCCGAAGGTACAATCCGTAAAAAATATGCAAAATCTATAGGAGAAAATGCAGTTCATGGTTCAGATTCTGATGAAAATGCTTCTATCGAAGGTGCTTTTCACTTTGCTGGAAGAGAGCAATTTTAAAAAGTTTATTTATAATTTTATATTATTTACAAAGACTAAAAGATTTAAAATAATTAAATTACCATAAAAAAAGTCTAAAGATTTATTTCTTTGGACTTTTTTGTTATAATAATATTTAATTTTAACGCTTATTAAAATTTTCTTTTTTCATTTTTAACTATATTTGATAATTCAAACTATAAATTAACTAAAATGAACCAAAAATTATTTTTATTTTTATTTGCCTTTTTAACTATTAGTAATTTTTATGCGCAATCTGCATGGCAAAAATTATCTACTTCAGAAGTTGAAAGGTCATCAAGCTTAAATAATCTAAACAAAGATTATTTTCAAACGTACCAATTAGATTTTAACGTTTTTAAAAATCAATTGTCTAATGCAAGTTTAAGAGGAAATTCTAATTCTAATTCGCAAGTAATTATTTCTTTTCCAAATGAATATGGTCAAATGGAAAACTTTAGAGTTTATGAAACTCAGGTATTGTCACCACAACTTGCACTAGAATTTCCTAATATTAAAACTTATATTGGTTTTGGTGTAGAAAATCTTGGAGCTAGAATTCGTTTTTCTGTTACTCCACAAGGAGTTCAAACAATGGCTTCATATACCGATAAACCTCACAGTTTTATAGTTCCATTATCTAAAAATGAAACTAATCAATACATTGCATATAACAGAAATAGCAAAGCCAATTTAAAAAAAGAATTTAATTGTTATACTGCTGATGAAGTAGTAAAGATAGAAGATGAAAGTTTAATTGCTAATAGGGATGCCAACGATCAAATTTTGAGAACTTTTAGATTAGCCGTTTCAACTACTGGAGAATATACTAATTTTTGGAATGACGGAATAGCGGCTAATGGAAATGCTCAAGCTGATGCGTTAGCTCAAGTAGTATCAACAGTTAACAGAGTTAATGAGGTTTTTGAAGTTGATATGGCAGTTAGTTTCCAATTAGTTTCTGGAACAAATATTATTTATCCAACCGCATCCTCTGATCCTTACACAGGAAATTTAAATTCTCAATTGCAATCTACATTAACCGCTAATGTTAGTGAAGCTAATTATGATATTGGTCACTTATTTACTTTTGCTGCAAATAATGGAAATGCTGGTTGCATTGGTTGCGTTTGTGTAAACGGTCAAAAAGGTAGCGGATTTTCTGCTCATACATTTTTAGATAACGATGGCGGACCATATATGAGTGATTTTTTTGATATAGATTACGTACCTCATGAAATAGGTCATCAAATGGGAGGAAATCATACCTTTGCCTTTGGAACAGAAGGTGCAAGTGTAAATTCTGAACCTGGAAGCGGAACAAGTGTAATGGGTTATGCAGGAATTACAGGTCCAGATGATGTTCAAGTACATAGTGATCCTTATTTTCATTATCATAGTATCAATCAGATATTAAATAATTTAGGTTCAAGAACTTGTTGGGTTGGAACTCCAATTGCAAATAATTCACCTGTTTCTAATGCTGGAGTAAATTATACAATCCCTAAAGGAACTGCATTTATATTAAAAGGTGCAGCTACAGACGCTAATGCCAATGATATTTTAACCTATTGTTGGGAACAATTAAACAGCGGTTTATCAACGAGTTCCAATTTTAGTTCAACTTTGGCAACTGCTCCAACATTTAGATCAAGACCACCAAGCACATCACCAAACAGATATATGCCAATTTTTTCAAGAGTATTAAATGGGCAATTAACAGAAACTAATCCATCAATAACTCCAAATAACACATCTTGGGAAACCGTTTCTACAGTGGCAAGAACATTAAATTTTGGACTGACAGTTAGAGATAGATCAGATGTTAATGGCACTGGTCAAACTCCACAAAGTAGTTTTGATACAATGGCAGTTACGGTTAATGGTACAGCTGGACCTTTTACTGTAACATCTCAAAATTCAAATATTTTATGGAATGTTGGTACATCTCAAACGGTAACTTGGAATGTTGCTGGTACAAATATTGCACCTGTAAACACTCCAAACGTAAATATATTAATGTCAATAGATGGTGGTTTAACATTTCCATTCACACTTGCTACTAATGTTGCAAATGATGGATCAGAAACTTTTACAGTTCCTGCAATTGGAGGCGATACAACAATGGCTAGAATAATTGTAGAAGGAAATGGAAATATTTTTTATGCTGTAAATGCCAGTAATTTTACTATTCAAGGTTCTGAATTTGTTTTAAATGCACCAATTACAAATTTTAGTGTTTGCTCACCAAATAGCGTAAGCATTAATTTTACTTACAATACTTTTTTAGGATTTACAGGTACAACTACATTCTCTACAACCGGATTACCTGCAGGTTTAACAGCTGTTTTTTCTCCTACAACTGCAACTACTGATGGAACTAATGTTACTGTTTTAATTTCTGGAACTACAAATGTTGCACCAGGAAGTTATAATTTTCAGTTAGTTGGTACATCAGGATCAATAGTAAAAACTGTTGGAATAACTTTAAATGTATTTAGTAATGTATTAAATCCAGTAACATTGTTGTCTCCAATAAATGGTGCTTCAGATACAAGCACTTCTATAACATTAGGTTGGACAGCCGATGTAAATGCTCAAAGTTATATTGTAGAGGTTAGTACAGACTCGAACTTTACAACTATAATTGCCACAGGAAATGTTACTACAAATTCATATAAT
>NZ_JAYUPK010000048.1:0-3717 GCF_043760115.1 Flavobacterium sp. | reverse complement strand
GTTTTTCGCTAAGCGAAAAACGCAACTAAAGGATTTTCATTCCTGTCTGGGCTAAGACAGCAACGATATTACAATAAAATCTTAGTCAGTTTAAAAATCTGTGTAAATGTAAATCCAATTACAATTGGTTTAATTAAAAACAATATTTGCACTAACTGTTGCAACATCAAGTGTAGAAAATAACTAATTTAAATAAAAAGTATAAACCTAAATTGTGTTTTCTCTCTTTTTAAAAAATTAAATAGCGTTTTGTAATAAAATAAAAACATTTAGTTAGTAAGAATTAAAATTAAATAAAACTATTTTAATGCAAAGGTCGTTTTTTTATCATTCCGCCTTTAGTATCTTTAATGCTGTGTTGCACTACAAAAGCTTCTTCGTCTATTTTTTCTATTTCTAGAATTAAACTAGTAACTTCAAGTCGAGTAACTACGCAAAATAATATTTTATTGTCATTATTTTTAACTCCAGATTTGCCAAAGCCACTTTCTGAATTGTAAACAGTAACTCCACGACCCAATTTATTTACAATTGTGTTTTTTATAGATACCGATTTTTCTGAAATTATGGTTACTCCTATGTATTCTTCAATTCCATTTATTATAAAATCTACTGTTTTAGAAGCCGAAAAATAAGTTAACATGGAATACATTGCGGTTTCAATATTTATTAATAATGCAGAAAAGGAAAACAAAATTACATTAAAAACAGAAATAAAATCGCCAACCGAAAGACTTGTGCGTTTACTTACATATAATGCTAAAACTTCTGTACCATCAATAACAGCGCCACCACGAATGGACAAACCAATGCCAGCACCAAGAAAAAATCCACCAAAAACTGCAATCAATAATTTGTCATCAGTAATAGTAGGCAGTGTAATGTAATGAACTAAAATTGATAACGAAAGTATTGCCAAAGCACTCTTTATTGCAAACTGAACCGAAATTTGTTTGGCACCAATAAAAATAAAAGGTGCATTTATTAAAATAATTAATATTGATAATTCTATTCCTGTTTTTAATTCTGCTAGCAAAGACAAGCCCATTGCTCCACCATCTAAAAATTTATTTGGCAATAAAAATTCTTTCAAACCTATACTCGCCATAACAATTCCTAAACTTATCAGTATGAAATCTTTAATGTAGCGTTTATAAATAATTCTTGAATTAACTTCTATTGTTTCAGTAACATTTTTCATAGCTTTAACTTTGTTTCAATTTACAAAAAAAATCCCAAATCTTATAAAAGAAAAGGGATTTTTTAACTATTCCTATTTTTTAAATTGTACTATTTCACATTCAAAATCTCACTTAAAACTTCACAATCACTACCATTTGGAAAAGCAACTTTAATTTTTTGAGCTATAGTTGGAGCTATTTCTGTTATGTACTTTTTGTCGCTTGTTTCACCTTTTGGAATTTTCCAACCGTAAAATAATAATGGAACGTGAGTATCATAACTGTAAACTGTTCCGTGAGAAGTTCCAGTTGCGCCATATTCTATAAATCCTGGTTTGTCAAGTACAACTAAATCGCCATTTTGTGTTGCATCATAACCTTTTGCAATAAAATCTAAGTACATATCACTTCCAGAATTTGCCAAAATCTCTTCTTCGGTATAAACAGTTTTTACTTGTTCTTGAGTTAATAAATATTCTTTAAAAGCTTGTTTCACTTTTACCAAATCCAATGCTTTATTTTTAATAATTTCTTTATTAAAAAATAAATTAAAATTAGAATAATCTAAAACTAAATCTGCACCAAAAGTATCTGAAGAAAACTTCTTTAATCCTTTTGCAATATCTTTAGGTTCAATATTAGTTACATTGTATTTATTATCTTTTAAAAACTTAGCATTCTCAGCACCAGCATGATCTGCAGTTAAAAATAAAAGATAATTATTTTTTCCAACTGTTTTGTCTAGGTATGCTAAAAACGTTGCAATAGTTTGATCTAGACGTAAATAAGTGTCTTGTAATTCTATAGAACGTGGTCCAAGAATGTGTCCAACATAATCTGTAGATGAAAAACTCACGGTTAAAAAATCAGTAATTTCGTCATTTCCTAATTGTTCTTTCTCAATGGCTTTCATCGCAAATTCTGCCAATAAATCATTTCCAAATGGTGTTGCACGAATAATTCCTGCATCATTTTTATCGTACATTTCTTTTAAATTATATGGAAAAACTGCTTTTGCTCCATTTAATTTTCCTTCATATACATTATCGTCTACTAAACTTTCATTGTAGGTTTCAATTGGTTTATATAAATCCCAACCTTTATTAATGTATTGTAAATAATGTTTTTCGGTATTAAAATCGGTCACCCAAGTTGGAAGATTTTCACCATAAAAAGTACTAGAAATAAAAGCTCCAGTTTTGCTGTACCAAAATGCCCAATTTGCAAAATGTCCTGCAGGAAGAATTGCGCCTCTATCTTTTAAACTCATTCCAATTACTTTACCTTTAAAATTAGTTGCCAATCTTAATTCGTCAGTAATTGTTGTGCTTAATAGGTTTTTTGGAGACATTTCTCCTTCAATTTTTGTTCCGTCTCCAATTGTTTTTACTGATGCATCTTCAGTACAATAAATATCTTTTCCTAATTTTCTGCTAAACCATTCGTTGCCTACAATTCCGTTTACAGCTGGTGTTGTTCCTGTAAATATTGCAGCATGACCTGGAGCAGTATATGTTGGTAGGTAATTGTAATGCATATTATGAAACGTATAACCATTTTTCATTAATCGCTTGAAACCATTTGCAGAAAAATCGTCATTAAAACGATATAAATACTCTGTTTTCATTTGATCTACAACAATTCCTACTACCAATTTAGGTCGTTGTTGTGCGTAACTTATTGATACTAATAAAAGAAAGAAAAATATCTTTTTCATAATTAAATTTTAAGACTGTAAAAATACGATTTCTATGTAGAATTTTATGATAATTGAAGTAAAGAAAAGGTTATCTGTGAAAAAAACAAACAAAAACTAATGTTAAAATTGAAAGCTAGAAGCTTCTTTCTGAGCCAATTCAAACTCAGAAATTACATTTTCAAATATAGTAGCTACAGGCAAAATTTTGTGAATTAATCCAGCAATTTGACCAATTTCTAATTCGCCTTCTATTAAATCGCCTTCAAACATTCCTCTTTTTGCTCTTCGTTTTCCTAACAAATTTTCTAAATCTTCTTTAGTTGGACAATTAGAATACAATGCTTGAACATCATTATAAAATTTATTTTTTATTAATCGCACTGGAGCTAATTCTTTCAAAGTCAATTGTGTATCACCTTCGTTAGTTTCAATAATAGTTTGCTTAAAATTTTCGTGAGAAGAACTTTCTATTGATGCTGCAAATCGACTTCCCATTTGAACACCATCTGCGCCTAGTATCATTGCGGCTAACATTCCGCGACCAGTTGCAATTCCACCAGCAGCAATTAATGGAATAGAAATATTTTCACGAACCATTGGAATTAAAGTTAGTGTTGTAGTTTCTTCTCTTCCATTGTGTCCGCCAGCTTCAAAACCTTCGGCAACAACTGCGTCAACTCCAGCTTCTTGTGCTTTTAATGCAAATTTTGAACTGCTCACTACATGAACAACTGTTATTCCGTTTTGTTTTAAATGACTGGTCCAAGTTTTAGGATTTCCTGCAGATGTGAATACAATTTTAACTCCTTCTTCAATGATTATTTGGATAATTTCTTC
>NZ_JAYUPK010000047.1:0-25683 GCF_043760115.1 Flavobacterium sp. | reverse complement strand
TTATAGCTTTTGTAGCATTTTTTGCATCAAATTTTCCAAGATAATTTAGTTTTTAAGCATAAAAAAACCGTCTAGTTTTAAAGTTAGACGGTTTTTTGCGTTTTTAGATTTATTTATTTTCCAAAATAGTCCATTATTTTTTCTCTAGCAAGTTCTTGATTTTGCATATTTTCTAGACCAACAATTGATATAAACCAAACGAAAAATATAATTGTTAACACACTTAGTATTAAGCCAATTATTCCAAGTATTTTACCAACATTTAGCGTTTGATAATTGTCAAATTTTTCTGGCGATAACCTATAAGTTGTTATATCTTTTTTAGCTAAAACAAGAGCTAAAATTCCAAGAATAACGCCAATAATTCCGTAACACCAACAAGTTAAAATAGATAAAATGCCCAGAATTAATACTGCTGTTGCATTAGGTAATTTTTGATTTTCCATAAAATTTAATTAGAAGTTAAAAAGAGTTTTTAATTTGTAAACATAAGCAATTATCATAACAATAGCATTTAAAATAGCAAGTGAAATTACAATTTTATGATAAGCATGTTTTTTATCTAAAATGTGTAATGTTATAAAAAGGAATAATAAAATAGTGGTATATATTGAAGGAAACATATAAAACGCATCTACAAAATTGCCTTTAAAAAGTAAAGCAATCGAACGTTGAATTCCGCATCCTATACAATCCAATCCAAACAATTGTTTGAACATACAAGGCAACATATAGTCTTCCATTTCAAATTAATTTCATTACAATTTTACAAATAATTTTTGTATTTATGATAAACTAAATAAAGTTTTCTACATTTGAATTTTAAAATAATTATGAAAAAGTTTCTTCTTCCAATAATGGCAATTTCAATTTTCTTTTGCTTTTATGAGTATTCTAAGCCTGTACCAAATATATATATTGTACTAATTACAATTGCAATTTTTATGTTTGGTATGATGAAATTAATGAGTAAAGTACCAAGTAAAAAACCAGAAGATAAAGATGGAATACTTTAAAGTTAATGACAAAGTTTCTGCTCTTGATGAAGCAATTGATGGAGTAGTGGTAAGCGTAAAAAATGATGAAGTTACTGTAGAAACTACTGATGGATTCTCGATGACATTTAAAGTCAACGAGTTGATTAAAACTAACACTACCAATGAATTAAATAATTTTATTAAAATAAATGGTTTAGCTCAAAAAAACGTTGATATTTTTCCTAAAAAAAATAATAATGCTCCCAAATTTAAGTCAGATGCAACAGAAAGACCAGTTCCAGAATTTGATTTACACATAGAAAAATTGGTAAAATCTAAAGGTGGAATGACCAATTATGACATCTTAACGTTACAATCTGAAACTGCAAAAAGACATATAGAATTTGCCATAAAAAATAGAATTCCAAAGATAGTTTTTATTCATGGAGTTGGCGAAGGAGTTTTAAAAGCTGAACTAGATTTTATGCTTGGACGTTATGATAACATTATTTTTCAAGATGCCAATTATCAAAAATATGGATTGGGTGCAACCGAAGTTTATTTTAAGCAAAATGTAAAATAATAGAATATTAAATCTTTAAATTTGTATCTTCAAATTTTAGTATGAAAAAGATATATTTAGATAATGCTGCAACAACTCCAATTAGAAAGGAAGTCATTGCAGAAATGATAACCATAATGCAAGAAGATTTTGGAAATCCATCATCAACGCACAGTTATGGCAGAAGTGCGAAATCGGCATTAGAAACCTCAAGAAAATCGATAGCCAAAATTTTAAATTGCGTTGCTCAAGAAATTATATTTACCACAAATGCAACCGAAGCTAGTAATTGGATTTTAAGAAATTCAGTTAAAGATTTGGGTGTTAAACGAATTATTACAAGTAAAGTAGAACATCATGCAACTTTATATACAGTTCAAAATCTGCAAAGAGAATTCGGTATTGATGTAGATTATGTAAAAATTCTTCCAAATGGCGATGTTGATTTAACCAATTTAGTTCATTTACTTTCGTCAGATGTAAAAACTTTGGTAACATTAATGCACGTTAATAATGAAACTGGTTGCATTTTAGATTTAGAAAAAACTGGTAGACTTTGCCATCAACACAATGCTTTATTTCATTGCGATACTGTACAATCTATAGGAAAAACAGAATTTAATTTAGCAGAAACTAATGTAGATTTTATTGTTGCAAGTGCGCATAAATTTCACGGACCAAAAGGTGCAGGATTTGCCTTTGTAAAAAAAGGAATTATTTTGCAACCAATGCTATTTGGTGGCGAACAAGAAAAAGGACTTCGTGCTGGTACAGAAGCAGTTCATCAAGTTGTTGGAATGGCAAAAGCGTTAGAATTATCATATCATAATTTAAATGAAGAACGAAATTATATACTAGATATTAAAAACTATTGCAAAGAACAATTGCTTTTAAATTTTCCAGAAATTAAAATTAATGGCGAGAATACATTTTATAATATTCTAAATATTTTATTGCCATTTTCTCCAGAAAAAACAGCTATGATTTTGTTTAATTTAGACATGAAAGGCATTGCAGTTTCTCGTGGTAGTGCTTGCCAAAGTGGTAGTCCAAAACCTTCACACGTACTTGCAGAAATGCTTCAAGAAGAAGATTTATTGAAACCAAGTTTAAGAATATCTTTTAGTCATTATAATTCTAGAGAAGATATAGATGTTTTAATTCAAGAATTGAAAGGAATTTAAATAAAAAAAATCTGTTTAGAATTATCTAAACAGATTTTTTATAAATAATAGTATAACGCTTCAGTTAGGACCAATTTTGTTGGTGTGCATCATCTTCTCTTGACAAAAGCGTTACAAATTATTAACTAGATTTATGCATTTGCTTCAACCATAGATTTAACTCTATTGTGGTCTGCAACAAGTGACGAATGTTGGTCTTTTAACATTGTTTGTTGTTCTGTAGAAAGGTTTTCAATATCATTTTCAAGTGTGTCTTCATAAGTTTTCTTAGCAACATCCTCTCCATATTCACAACTTTCTAAAATTGTTTTTCTATCGTTTCCTGTCAACGCAGCTTTTACATCCATCCAAACTCTAAAAAACTTTCCAGTAATTCTTGTATCTTCTGTTGGTGTTCCGCCAAGACTTGTAACTTCGCTTCTTAATTCAGAATTGATAACCAAACTTGTAGCTTGAAATTGTGAAAATAATGCTTTTAAATCTGCTTCTTTAGTTTCGTCAGATGCTGTTTTGTAACCTTCAATTCTATCGTTATTGATTTGAATAAGATTGTTTAATACTGAAATTGTTTTTTCGTTTTCCATTTTAATTTTTATTTAAGTTTGATTTATTATAATTTTATTGTTCCTTCTTTTGCATCAACAAGTGTCGTTCCTGTTGCAACAGAAGCAAGCATTTTGAAGAAGTTTATCATTTGATTTCCTTCAACATCCCAATAATAGGCATTTTTCGGTGTTACTTTTATCAATGAAATATTTGGATCATCTTTACCATCTTTAAACCAAGTTTTAACTAATGGTGTCCAAATTTCATCAACTTTTTGCTTGTCAAATACTATTTCTGCCTCACCATTTAAAACCATATAACTGCTTTTACTTGGATGCGAATAATACAATCTTACTGTTGCATCGCTTTCAATTTCCTTATTTTTGATACTATTTTTATCGCTAAAAAACCATAAATTTCCATTTTCATCTGCATCTTGTGTACTCATCGGTCTAGTAGATTCGCCTTGATCAACTTTTATGTTAGTACTAAAAAGACAAATATCAATTTCTTTTGCTAGTTGTATTACTTTATCAATTCCTTCTTGATTCTTTAAATTTGTTTGATTTTCCATTGCTAATAATTTGTTTTATTTTGATGTTGTAAAATTGTATAAATTAATTTTCAAAAAATTATACAATAAAAAGTGTATTTTATATTATTTCCACTTTAACATTTTTTTTTGTTAAATAGATAAATATCAGCAATATAACTTACTTTATATTTTTAATAATTTCTATTAAAAATAAATCTGCTAGTTTATTTGTTAACTCTTTATTAAGTGGATTTCCTTTATCGTCAAAAGTTTTTTCAACACTTGGCACAGGAAAATTGGCTTGAATAACCATTGCTTTCATTTTCCAAAGTATAAATTGTAAATGAGTTAAACATTGATTTCCTCCAAAAATTCCGCTAGAAACGGTTGAAAGTCCAATTGGTTTTCCACTCCATTCTTCATACAATAAATCAATTACGTTTTTTAAACTTGCTGGCAAACTTCCATTATATTCTGGTGTTACTATAATTATTGCATCAGATGATTTTATTTTTTCTGCAAATTCTACAATTGCTTTTGATGGTTTTTCTAAGTTTTTAAAACGTTCTTCAAATAATGGAAAATTGTATTGTTTTAAATCTAAAATTTCAGCGTTTGCCAGTTTATTTTCAGATAAATAATTTTGAAGATACAAAGCAACGTTATGACTTTTTCTATCTGTTCTAATGCTTGATGAGATAATTGAAATATTTTTCATTTATAATTTATTTAGATTTTTTAGGAACACAATTAGGAACTTTTTTACCATCTTTAGTTTTCATACCAATTTTTTCATAGTCTTTCCAACAAGGATCATCAGATTTTTTTTCAGATTTTTTTTCAGTTTTCATACTATTAATTTTAAAACATAAAATTCTAAAATTGTAGGTTATTGATGTTATACTTTTTATAGTAAAACTTACATAATTGACTTAAAATTTATAAAAAAAAATCAACCTTAAAATGTATTAAGATTGATTTTAAATTTTAAGAATTTAAATTTTATTTTATTATGAGTTTTGTTGAATACCTATTAAATTCAGAAATTACGATGACTAAATAAGTTCCAGAATTTAAGTTAGATACATTTACTTTTTCAGAATTTGAGTCTAATTTTTGACCTTGAATTTTTCTGCCCAACAAATCAAAAATGGCTAAATAAGTGTTTTCAAAATTTATATTCTCAGAAGTTTGAAAAGTAAATTCACTTGAAGTTGGATTAGGATAAATAACAATTGTATCATTTTTATTTTCTTTAATTCCTAAATTTTGAGAAACATCGCCATACCAACCACCACGACAACCTGTGGAAATATATATTCTGTTACTAACTTTCATATCACCTTCAATATTGGTAATAATTCCTTCTGGAATATTTAAAGTTCCTAAATCTGTAAAAGTTAAACCCAAATCATATGAAATAAAAATACTTTCAACCGAACCAATTTTTCCATATACAATTAAAGATGCAAAACTTCTACCAGTTTCTTTTTTTCCAAAACCAAACGCATATACTTCATCAATCGTAGCGAGTGTCGTCCAAGTTGTTCCGCCATCAGTGGAATGCCAAAGTTTTCGCAAATCTGGTGTTGGATCATTTTGTAAAATATAAATATTGAAAGGTGCAAACCAAATATCATTTTCTATAAACGGATTGGCTTTTAATTTTCCTTCGCCAGTAATTGGTAAAACCGCTGTACTCATTGCTGTCCAGTTTGCTCCGCTATCAGTTGTTCTCCATAATTTGGTCAAAAAAGTGTTGCCTTCCATTGCATAAAAATAAAATTTTGAACCGTTTACTTTATCACTTTCTAATAATTTTCCGATAGAAAAAGTAGAATTAAATGAAAATCCAAAACTACCATCAGTAAAATTTATATTGTTGCAAGTAGTCCAATTTGTGCCACCGTTTGTGGTAAATCTTGGAAAATTTTTCACAGGATTTAGACAACCAGAAATCGTACTTTTATTATTCGGAATCCAAACAAAAGTATTAGGATTTGTTGATGAAATTGCAATATTTCCACCCCAAGGTGCATCATTACAAGAGTTTGGTGTTGTCCAAAACGGTTGCCAAGTTGTTCCACCATCATTAGTTTTTAAAAATCGATTTATGGTTGTAGGATTGTTATAATCTTGTCCAATAAACGCCATTGTATTAGGGTTTTGAAAACTATAATCCATCGAAATTGATGCTCCAAGTCCGAAAGTTGGATCTAATTTTGCGACACTTCCGTTATCGAGATTGGTGTACTTGAGAGCCAAAATATCCATAACATTCGCAAAAAGTGGCGTTGTATTTGGTATTGGTGGCGACATCATACTGTTTACGCAAAGAATTTCTAAATCTTTCATCACATTTTGAGAAGAAATTTGAGCTGGATTTGTGTTAATATCTTCAATTTTCAGTACACCATTTCCGCTAGTCATCCATAATTTTTTATTGTCATTGGCATCAAATGCAATATCACCAACCCAATCATAACCTTCGGTATTTACCCAACTTACTGGAAATGTAAATGTCGACGCTTGGTATTTATCCAAACAACTTTGATAACCAGAATTACCTTCGTTGGTTAAAATTTTCCAATTAGGAAATTCGGCATCAAAATTTTCTGTATAAAATATTTTTCTGGGCATTGTTCCACGAATGGCAACATAAACCGTATTCGGAAAATTAGGACGAACTGAAATCGCATTGTACATATATTTTCCAAAATAAGGACAACCATAATTGTTGGTAATTCCAGGAGTTTTATTAGTCCAAGTTCCACTACAATCGTTATTATTTGGAACAAATTGCCAAATTTCGCCATCGTTATAACCATCGCCATCTTGCATTGTAGCAACAATTAATTTATTATTAGAAAAAATGGCACGAACTGGATTGTATAAATTGATATTGAAACCATTGGCTAAAAAGCACCACGAAATTCCGCCATCGTTACTACGATAAATGCCACCATCAATCAATCCGATATAAATATTTTTAGAAACCGTTTGCGAATTGACGAGTAGAGTAGAAGTTGGGTCAAAAACCACAAAACTAATGCCGCCAGCAACTGGCAAACCACCATTTCCGCCTAGTTGTGTGAACGAAGTTACATTATTCCAAGTAGTTGCGGCATCGGTTGTTTTAAATAATCCTGCCAATCTTGTACCACAATACACTACGTTAGAATTGTTTGGGTCAACTGCAATTCGTTCGCCAGCGCAACGCCAATCACCGTTTCCAAAAACTTGTATTGCTGAATTCCATCCTTGATTTACCGACCAAGTTTGACCATCGTTGGTAGATTTTAGCATATACGATTGAAAACCGTAGTTTCCAGTCAAGGCATAAATAACTTGATTGGTTCCAGAAGTTGATTTGTCAATTGCGAAACTTTCTACGCTTGAAATATCTCTTTGATTTATGGTTAGCATATTGTCAAAAAGATTAATCCATTTTTGGTTGGTGTTGTCAAATTTAAAAACGCCACCAACATCGGTTCGAACATATTTTGTATTTGTGGTTGGATTTATTATAATTCCGTCTACATAACCCATTCCGAGTGTGGAAACATTTTTCCAGTTGACTTGCGCAAAACTGTGCAAAGAGAAAAATAAGATTATAAATAATAGGTAGTTTTTCATAATTTTAGGTTTTAAAATTGAATTAAACCATTAGTGTTTTTTTAAACCATTAGTTTTTTTTTAACCATTAAGAAAATTAAGGTCATTAAGTCTCAAATAACTTAATTTACTTGATAGTTTTAAATTATTTTTTTATGATTTTAAATGTTGAATTATCCAATTTCAGAAAATAAATGCCACTTTGAAAATTAGAAAAATCAATTTTGTTAGTAGAATTATTTTCAGAATAAACAACTTGTCCTAGACTGTTTGTAATTTTAATTTTGTCATAAGTTTGATGATTTTGGATAAATAAAAAATCAGAAACAGGATTTGGAAACACTTTTATTTTTGGATTTTCTATTTCATTTATTGATAGTTGACTTTGAAATTCATAACATCCAATGTCAATAAAACCATTTGTTAATCTTACATTTCCGTCTTTATCAAGCAAAGGTGCATTGGTAGTTGTGCCTGAATTAATTGCCAAACTCGAAGATAGAATATGAAAATCGGCGAGAGTAAAATTTGCAGAAGCGTTAACAAAATTGGCATTTCCAACAATATTGTTTGTTCCAACAGGATTTGATAAATTATTATTATTGGTAATTAAATTATATTGCGATGAAATATTGGATGTAGTTTGAGCATAAGCAAAAATAGGTGGAATACCATTTGATGGCGCTACAATATTGTTTAGAAATGTTATGTTAGATGCGCTAAAAGCTGTTAATTCTCCTTCTTGAGTTGATGAAGATTGACAATTTTGATACGAAGTATTATTTATAACTATAACATTATCACTTTCAAAACAATGAATTCCTCTTGCACCATTATCAAAAACTAAATTGTTGGCTACATAAGTTATTCCGTTATAAATTCCTAAAGTTGAATTGTTTTGAGTGTTTCTTCCATCATCAATAATTATTCCGTTTCCATCAGTAATTGAACCTACAACATAAAACGGAATATAATTTTCGTTTCTAAAACATGTATTTCCTGTAATAAAATTTTTAATTTCGTTAAACGAATCAGAATTCCAACATTGATACAATGAAATTCCGCTATTTCCGTATGGTGCATACCAACCACATTCGGAGATTATATTGTTTTCAATTGTCGTGTAATCGGCATTGTAAGTATAAATTCCGCCACCACCACATTTTGATATTCTACAATTTCTAACAATATTGTGATGCGGTTTATTGGTTTCATTATTGTATTCTGTATTAATTGCAATACCACTTCCAGAGGTTGCAGGATTACCAATGTTTAATTGTTGTTCTTGCGCATAGACCAAAGTTATATTGTCGTTATTTCCTATAATTGTTAAGCCATCAATAATAATATAATCATTTCCATTGATGCTAATTCCTGCCCAATTAGTACTGTTCATTTGTAAAATTGGTGTTTCACCTGGATAATTTCTAAAAGTTATTGGATTTCCAGCAGTTCCAGAAATGGTTAAATAGGCGATGAGACTTTCTGGATAGGTTTTGGTATAAATTCCGTTTCTAATAAAAACGTTATCGCCAGGCGAAACGGCGTAGGTTGCTCTTTCTATAGTTTGAAAGGAAGTTGTTATTGTCAATCCATCGTTTTCATCGTTACCGTTTGGACTAACATAATAGTTTATTGCAAAAGAATTCATAGACGCAATTGCAAAAAGAAGTAAGAATTTTCTTTTCATAACAAGTTTGTTTAAATTACTATGTAGCTTTTAGGGTTTTACAAAGTTCTGAAAATTAGATTATTATGAAATTAAACAAATGTTAAAATTGTTTTACGAATTCTGTAAAAGTGAAATTATTAAACAAATTATGTTAAAAAATTGATTTTATATTGTTTATTATAAACACATTTATATATTTGTGTATACAAAAACACAATAAAATAATTGTTTGATTCCAAATTTTCTAAATAACGGAACTTTACCTGTTGGTATTCATTGGAGTACTGTAGAGGAAATTAAAGAAAAACTTTGCTTCTCTGATAAAAGAGCTGAGTTAATAGTAGGTCTTGAAAAAGCAATTTTATGTTTAAAAAGTGCTGGTTGCAAAACAATATATTTAGATGGTAGTTTTTCAACTTCAAAAGAAATACCCGGAGATATTGATGTTTGTTGGGAAACAGATAATGTTAATTTAGATTTATTAATTGAAATTGAACCAGTTTTATGGGATTTTAGCCCAGGTAGAAAACTTCAAAAAGATAAATTTGGTTGCGAGTTTTTTCCAGCAGAAATTATCGCTGAACATCCAGATAAAACCTTTATTGATTTTTTTCAGCAAGATAGAGACGGTAATGCAAAAGGTATAATTGGACTAAAAATTTGAATTATGATAAAAAATGAAAAACAATACAGCGTTACAAAGAATAATTTAAAAAAATTTCAAAATGCTTTAAAAGTGATAAACGAATCGATTAAATCTAAAAATCCATTATTATTAAAACTTCAAGTCAATTCCATACAAAGCCAAATCGATATTTTTGAAGAAGAAATCAAAATGTATGAAGGATTAAAAAAAGGAATAATTACAAATGTTTCTAGAGGTTTTGAAGACTTGAGTTATGGTATTATTGAAAGTAGAATTGCAAAAGGATATAATCAAAAACAATTTGCAGATTTACTCAAAACCAGCGAGCAACAAGTGCAAAAATACGAATCGGAAAATTATTCGAATATTAGTTTAAAACGTTTGCAGGAAATAGTAGTATGCCTCGATGTTGGTGTTGACGCAACATTTAATTTTAATAAAAAAAGCCATTTTACGGCATCGGATTTTTTAATTCCCCAAGGAATTAATTCAAGTGAAATTCAAAGTAAAATAAGAAACAGAGGCACAACTGTATTAATGTGTGCATAAATAGATGAAAACAATAACTTTTTATTCATACAAAGGTGGAGTTGGTAGATCATTAACTTTGTCAAATATTGCGATGCGATTGGCTGACTTAGGAAAAAAGGTTTGTATTATTGATTTTGATTTAGAAGCACCAGGATTGCATCTTAAATTCAATAAACATATTAATCAATTAGAAGTTAATAAAGGAATTGTGGAATATATTTCTGATTTTCAAAATAAAAGCTTCATTCCAAAAAGTATTGATGAATATGTAACTGAGGTAAACTATTTAGGCACTTTAAATGGTTCTATAAAATTAATACCAGCAGGAAATATTTACAGTAATGAATATTGGAAAAACTTGTCCTCTATTAATTGGAAAGATTTGTTTTATTCAGATGAAAATAATGGAATAAACTTATTATTACACCTTAAAGAATTAATAAAAAAGGATTTGAATCCAGATTTTATATTAATAGATTCAAGAACAGGTATAACAGATATATCTGGAATTGCTATGACTTTACTGGCAGATAGCGTTGTTACTTTAGCTGCAAATAATGAAGAGAATATTACAGGAACTGCGAGAATAATTAAAAGTTTGATGAATAACGAAAATAATTTATTGGGTAAACTACCCAAAATATATTTTGTTCTAACCAGAATACCTTATTATCCCAATCCTGATGAAAAGCATAAAGAGATTGCAATAATTAGAAAAGCATTAGCAACAATAAATCAAGATGAAAAATTAATTGAAAAAGTATTTGTTATTCATTCAGATAGAGAATTAGAAGAAGAGGAAAAGTTTAAAATTAATACTATATCAGAAAAAGATGTTTCTACTAATCAAGTAGTACCTATTGAAGAAGATTATTTAACGCTTTTTGAAGAATTAACAAAAGAAGATTTATCAATTGAGGAAATTTTTAGATTTAATTCACTAAGAGAATCTGAGTTATTGATTGAAGAGTCTAAAAATATATCTGATAATGCAATTAAAATTAATAAACTAACTAAAGCTATTGAATTAAATCCAAATTCACACGAAGCATATGGATTATTAGCGTACATTCATAATACATTAGGAGATTTTAAAGAAGCACTTAAATTTGGAAAATACGCAAGTAAATTAAATAATGAAAATTTAGGATACAAATTTAATATAGGTCGTAGTTTAAACGGCGTTAAAAAAACTAATGAAGCAGTAAAAATTTTTGAGGAGATTTTATCAAAAAATATTAAACATTTTGGTTCTTTAACAATTTTAGGAAGTATATATTCTGAAATGCTAGAGTTTGACGTTGCCTTGCAATATCAATTAAAATTGATAGATTTTTATCCAGATTTTCATTCTGGTTATAATTCAGTAGGAAATACTTATCGTTTACTAAAAAACTATGATAAGGCTTTTTATTTTATTTATAAATGTTTAGAGTTAAATCCTAAAAGTGCAATTGCATGTGGTACTTTAGCGGAAATATATTCTGAGTTAAATAATGAAAATGAATTTTATAAAAATTTACAATTGGCTTTTGTATTTGGTATGAACTCAGAAAGTTTTAATAGAATTATAAATGAAGAAGATGTTTATAGAAAATATTTTAAAGAAGAGCGTTTTTTAAGTTTGCTTAGAACTTATAGAATAAAAGTAAATTTTCCAGAATAGAAATTAAATTTATAAAAAAAATCCGATTTGATATTTTCAAATCGGATTTTTTGGTTTATTAAAGAGTTATTAAATTTTTATTGATAATTTACAAATGAATCACTTCTCCATAAGCATCGGCAACAGCTTCCATAACTGCTTCGCTCATTGTTGGATGAGGATGAATAGATTTTAAAATTTCATGTCCAGTAGTTTCTAATTTTCTTGCTACAATTGCTTCTGCAATCATATCTGTAACTCCAGCACCAATCATGTGACAACCTAACCATTCGCCATATTTGGCGTCAAATATTACTTTTACAAATCCGTCTGGTGTTCCAGATGCTTTTGCTTTTCCAGATGCTGAGAAAGGGAATTTTCCAATTTTTAATTCGTATCCTTTTTCTTTTGCTTGTTTTTCTGTCAATCCAACAGAAGCTATTTCTGGACTTGCATATGTACAACCTGGAACGTTTCCGTAATCAATTGGATCTACGTGCAATCCTGCAATTTTTTCAACACAATTAATTCCTTCTGCAGAAGCAACATGTGCCAATGCTTGACCTGGCGTAACATCGCCAATGGCATAATATCCTGGAATGTTAGTTTGAGAATAAGCATTTACAAGAATTTTATCTTTGTCAACTGCAATTCCAACTTCTTCTAGACCAATATTTTCGATGTTTGTTTTAATTCCAACTGCAGATAATAAAATTTCTGCTTCAAGAATTTCTTCTCCTTTAGCTGTTTTTACAGTTGCTTTTACTCCATTTCCAGAAGTATCAATTTTTTCTACTGATGATGATGTCATAATTTTAACACCAGCTTTTTTCATAGAACGTTCCATTTGTTTAGAGATATCTTCATCTTCAACAGGAACAATATTTGGCATAAATTCTACAAGAGTTACTTCTGTTCCCATTGCATTATAGAAATGTGCAAACTCAACTCCAATTGCACCAGAACCAACAATAATCATAGATTTTGGTTGTTTTGGTAATGTCATTGCTTGTCTGTAACCAATAACTTTTACACCATCTTGAGGAAGATTTGGCAATTCGCGAGAACGTGCACCAGTTGCAATAATTATATGATCTGCACTGTATTCTGTAACTTTTTTATCTTTATCAGTAACGTCTATTTTTTTACCGGATTTTAATTTCCCAAAACCATCAATAACATCAATTTTATTTTTTTTCATTAAAAATTGAACACCTTTACTCATATCGCCAGCAATATTTCTTGAACGATTTACTACTGCATTAAAATCTTTATCAAATGCTGTTACAGTCAATCCATAGTCGGCAGCGTGTTTTAAATAATCAAAAACCTGTGCCGATTTTAATAATGCTTTTGTTGGAATACAACCCCAATTTAAACAAACGCCACCAAGACTTTCTTTCTCGATAACAGCAACTTTAAATCCTAATTGCGAGGCACGAATTGCGGTTACATATCCACCAGGACCAGAACCTAAAACTATAATATCGTATTTCATAATAATCTTAAATTTTTAGAATGAAATTATATAAAATTAATTTTAAAATTAACTTTCTATAATTGGTTAGCAAAAATAAGTATAAATTCTAAATTATTTTAAAGTTTGTTGCGTAATATTTGTCTTATTCTAAACTTAAAATAAAATCATCCATTTCCTTTTTTTGGCTTGCATATTTTAATTGAATTTCTGAGTTTTTTTCCATTCGGTTATAATATTCTAAACCTTTATTGGCAAAGAACTTTTTATGATAAGTTGAAATTTCAGGTACATTTGGATATTTTTTATGAAAAATCATCTCATAATACGCTTGCCATTCACGTTCGTTTTTATCTAAAACATAAGGTTTTATAGATTTTTGATCTACATGAATTAACTCATGAACTATCATTGTGATAATTAATGCTAACGGAAATTGAAAAATATTTTCGGGTATTCTAATAATTTGTTCTTCGCCAAAATTGCCTTCGGTTGTGAGAAGAATAAATTCAGGATTTGCTATTTCACGAAAAGTGATTTCTTTTAAATTTTCATTTTTTAATTCATAATGTTTTAAAAGCCAATAAAATGCATTGATGGTTTGACCATTATTATGGAATGTATCAACTTTAAATTTTATTTCTTCGAATGTCATAAATTAAAAAACAAATTAAATTGCTACAGAAAATTGCGAATCATATAAATTTTTATAATAACCATCTTCTTTATTCACTAATTGGTTGTGCGTTCCAGATTCTACTATAATTCCTTTATCCATTACAATAATTTTGTCTGCATTTATAATAGTTGCCAATCTGTGTGCAATTACAATTGAAGTTCTGTCTTTAGTAATAGTTTCAGTTGCGTTTTGAATCAACTCTTCGCTGTAAGTATCTATAGATGAGGTTGCTTCGTCAAGAATTAAAATGCTAGGATTACTAACATAAGCTCTCAAAAATGCAATTAATTGTCGCTGTCCAGATGATAACATTACGCCACGTTCTTTTACATTATAGTCATAACCGTCAGGCAAACTCATAATAAATTCATGAACTCCAATTTTTTTGGAAGCATTTAGTACAGTTTCTCTAGAAATTTCAGGATTGTTTAATGTAATGTTATTGAAAATTGTATCGGCAAACAGAAAAACATCTTGAAGAACAATTGCTATTTGCTTACGCAGACTTTCTAAGGTAAACTGATTTATATTTTGATTATCGATGTAAATTTCACCTGAATTAATTTCGTAAAAACGATTTAATAAATTTATAATTGTAGATTTTCCTGCGCCAGTTGCACCAACAATTGCAATGGTTTCGCCAGAATTTACTTCTAATGAAATGCCTTTTAAAACTTCTTCATTTTCTATATAACTGAAACGTACGTTATCAAATTTTATGTTTCCTTCAAAATGTTTGGCTTCAATTTCTCCATCTTTTTGTACTTCATTTTGGGTATCAATAATATCAAAAACTCTATTGGCAGCAATCATTCCCATTTGCATTTCATTGAATTTATCTGCAATTTGACGAAGTGGATTGAACAACATTCCGATAAACATTGTATAAGAAAATAAATCTCCAAAGGTTGTAAATTTATCTCCATCTAAAATATGAAAACCACCATAAAGCACAACAAATCCTAATGTTAATGATGAAATAATATCGGCAATTGGAAAGAAAATAGAGTTGTAAAGAATGGTTTTTATCCAAGCAACATTATGTTTTTGATTTATTTCTTTAAACTTTTCATATTCAATTTGTTCACGATTAAAAAGTTGCACAATTTTCATTCCAGTTACTCGTTCTTGCACAAAAGTGTTTAAATTGGCAACTTGATTTCTTACTTCTTCAAAAGCAACTTGCATTTTTTTCTGAAAAATTCTAGTAATAAAAACTAATATTGGCATGGCAGCAATTACAATCCAAGTGAGTTTCCAATTCATATAAAACATAAAAATAAGCACTACAACCATTTTTAGTAAATCACTAATAATCATAAAAAGTCCTTGACTAAAAATTCTTGCAATTTGCTCAATATCAGAAACTGAACGAGTAACTAGTTGTCCAACTGGAGCATTATCGTAGTATTTCATTCTAAAACTCAACATGTGTTTGAACAGTTTAGTTCGAATATCTTTTACAATATCTTGTCCTAACCAGTTTGCCCAATACACAAAATAAAATTGTGATAGTCCTTCAAAAATTAGTACAATTCCCATCAACGAAACGTAGAATAATAATCCGTTTTCGTCTTTAGGTTTCATATAAATATCTACCGTAAGTTTCAGTAAATAAGGTCTTAAAGCAGCAAAAACTGATAATGTTATTGCAAAAAGAATTACACCATTAAATCTATTTTGGTATGGTTTGGTATATTTTAAAATTCGTTTAAACAAACGAGTGTCAAATGCTTTTGCTTTCATAGTCATTGCGAGGCACGAAGCAATCTGTTTAGATTTCTAAGTTAATCTCTTGAGTTTTTTATTAATGTATTCATATTCGACTTTCGTCAAATACAATCCGTGAGCAGGAACAGAAAATCCTGCTTTATTCCGATCTTTACTTTCAATAATTTCTTTAAATTGTTGCAAAGATACTTTTTCTAATCCTATATATATCATTGTTCCAACAATAGCGCGAACCATATTTCTTAAAAATCGGTCAGCTGAAATTGTAAAAATTATTTTATCATTAACTTGAGTCCAATTAGCTTCGTAAATGGTACAATTAAAGGTGTTTACATCGGTATTTACTTTAGAAAAACACTCAAAATCAGTATATTCAAATAAAATTTCGCAAGCTTTATTCATTAAATCGATGTTCAAATTTGTGTTATAATACAATGAATTATTGTTTTCAAAAGCATCTTTTTTAGTATGAATATAGTATTGATAAATTCGTTTTTTTGCATCAAATCTTGCATGAGCATCGTCATTAACTTTATGAAAAGCAAGGACAGCAATGTCTTTTGGTAAAAATGAATTGAGTTTATGAATTAAAAAATTGGAATCTATAACTGCATCATAATCAAAGTGAGCAAACATTTGTTTGGCGTGAACACCTGTATCTGTTCGTCCTGCGCCAACAAGTTCAATCGTAGTTTTTAAAATTGTAGTAAGTGCTTTGGTTAAAGTTTCTTGTACAGAAATTGCGTTTGGCTGATATTGCCATCCGTGATAATTTGTGCCTTTGTATGCAAATTCTATGAAATATCTCAAAATTTATTGATTTCGTTTTTCGAGTTTAAGGTTGCGAGTTTAGTTATGTACTATTTCAAATGCAAATTTACGAAGATTTTAATTGATTAGAAACGTAAAGTTTTCCTAAATAATTAACTTTGCGTTTATTAAAAATAAAATGAAGTTTTACAATTTAACAAATTTAAAAATTAATTAAAATTTGTATAATTATTTTCAAAAAAACTTTGCGACTTAGCGCCTTTGTGGCAAAACCGATACTGAAACAAATTCATCATAAATGAAAAAAATACTTTTACTTTCTGACACGCACAGTCATATAGACGAAACTATTATAAAATATGTAAATCAAGCAGACGAAGTTTGGCATGCAGGCGACATTGGAGATTTAAAAGTTACCGATGAGCTGAAAAAGTTAAAACCTTTGCGAGCTGTTTATGGAAATATAGATGATGATAAAGCTAGAATGGAATTTCCTTTAAACAATAGATTTATGTGCGAAGGTGTAGATGTTTGGATTACTCATATTGGTGGTTATCCTGGAAAATATAATCAAGCGATTAGAGAGGAAATTAAATTAAATCCACCCAAACTTTTTATTTGCGGACATTCTCATATATTAAAAGTACAATTTGATAAGACTTTAAATTTACTTCATATGAATCCTGGAGCTTGCGGAATATACGGTTTTCACCAAATAAGAACTATGTTACGATTTGAAATTGATGGAGATAAAATTCAAGGTTTGGAGATTATTGAGATAGGGTTGTAGGGACAAGTCGCGACTTGTCCGTACTGTTTTTAATATATAATTTATTAATGTTACTTGAACTAGCCCAGATTGCAATGGAAAGCTTTTTTATAAAAATAATTTAGTTTTTCTTATTTTTAAAATGCGACCAACGGAAGCTCTTTTAAAAATTGTAGAAAACTTATTATTTTTATAAAAAACTTGTAATGGAAAGCTGGATTGGCTTCTAAAAAAAATCCCAAACTTTCGTCTAGGATTTTCATCGCACTAATAAACATAATGTTATAGGTTTATCTCAATCTGTCCACAGATTTTACAAGATCTTCATCCCTCTTGATAGCTTTGTTGGCCAAAACTAACATTACGATAGAAATGATAGGAAGAAACATCCCAATACCTTTCTCTGAAACTGCAGGAGTTTCTCCAGATACATTTAGTGAACGATAAACAAATAATCCCAATAAAATTAAATTTAAAATCATATTCAATCTGTTGTAAACAAATTGTTGTTGTCTTTTTTTGAACGATATAATACTTAACAATGTTAAGGTTGTACTTAATCCAAACAAAATTTGATAAACCATTTTACTCATAAAATAGAACTCTTTTCCTCCTTCTAATTTCCATAGCGGAAACACAAACGGAAGAATTCCCATTAATATGAAAGCAATAATTAAATAAACAGTTTGAATTCTTTGTAACATATTTTCTTTATTGTGAAGCAAAAATATAGTATCTTTTTTTAAAAAACTATTGGTTGAATGAAATTTATTCGTATTATTGCATAACAAATTCGTAAGTACTTCAAAAACACGGATTTTTCCATTGAAAAAATCACTACACATTTTGTATCAAGTTCCAAATTATTGAAATTATTAAATCATTGTAAACATTTATGTTTGATATATCTGCATTAAAAGGTATGAAGTTAACCGAACTTCAAGAAATTGCCAAATTGGCTAAAACTATAAAATTTAAGGGCGTAAAAAAAGATGCATTAATTCAAGAAATATTGAGTCAACAAGCTTCAACTTCTCCAGTTTTTGAAACTAAAGCAGAAACAATTACCGACGATAAACCAAAAAGAGCAAGAATAAAAGCTGATGATAAAGTTGCTATTACTCCTACTAAAAATTTATTTTCTGAGGTAAAACCAACAGAAACTTTAATTGAAAGAGTTGAAGAAATTCAAGAAATTGCTGAAGAAAATTTTAATAAGACAGAAAAATTTCAGAAAAAGCCAAAATTTATAAAGGCAGTAAAAGTTGAAAATCAAAATGCAGAATTGGCGAAAGAAACTGTAAATGAGGAAAATGTAAACGAAACTCCTCAAGAAGAAAATGCAGAAAATGAGGTTGTAAAACCTAAAAACCCAAATCAGAATCCGAATCAGAATCCGAACCAAAAACATAAAAATCCAAACCAAAATCCGAATCAAAACGGAAACGGAAACGGAAATCCCAATCAAAACCCAAACCAAAACCCAAATTTTAAGAATAAAAAAACCAATAACTTTAGAGATTCTGATTACGAGTTTGACGGAATTATAGAAAGTGAAGGCGTGTTAGAAATGATGCCTGATGGTTACGGATTTTTACGTTCGTCAGATTATAATTATTTAGCATCGCCAGATGATATTTATTTATCAACTTCACAAATTAGATTATTTGGTTTAAAAACTGGAGATACAGTAAAAGGAGTAGTTCGACCGCCAAAAGAAGGAGAGAAATTCTTTCCTTTAGTAAGAGTTTTAAAAATTAATGGACACGATCCGCAAGTAGTCCGCGACAGAGTTTCGTTTGAACACTTAACACCAATATTTCCTCAAGAAAAATTCAATATTGCAGGAAAACAGGCAAGTACATCAACAAGAATTATTGATTTATTTTCACCAATAGGAAAAGGACAACGTGGAATGATTGTGGCACAACCAAAAACCGGTAAAACAATGTTATTAAAAGACATTGCTAATGCCATCGCAGCCAATCATCCAGAAGTTTATTTAATAGTTTTATTGATAGACGAACGTCCAGAAGAAGTTACCGATATGCAACGTAGTGTTCGTGGAGAAGTAATTGCTTCAACCTTTGATCGTGAACCAATGGAACACGTGAAAATTGCTAATATTGTATTAGAAAAATCAAAACGATTGGTAGAATGTGGTCATGATGTAGTTATACTTTTAGATTCTATAACTCGTTTAGCAAGAGCATACAACACAGTTCAACCAGCATCAGGAAAAGTACTTTCTGGTGGAGTAGATGCCAACGCATTGCAAAAACCAAAACGTTTTTTCGGAGCAGCAAGAAATGTAGAAAATGGTGGTTCGTTAAGTATTATCGCAACAGCATTAACCGAAACTGGTTCTAAAATGGACGAAGTGATCTTTGAAGAATTTAAAGGAACAGGAAATATGGAACTTCAATTGGATAGAAAAATCGCCAACAGAAGAATTTTCCCAGCCATCGATTTAACCTCTTCGAGTACACGTCGCGACGATTTATTACTAGACGAAAACACACTAAAAAGAATGTGGGTTTTAAGAAAATTCCTTGCCGATATGAATCCAGTAGAAGCAATGGACACCATAAACGATAAAATTAAAAAAACTAGAGATAATAACGAATTTCTAATTTCAATGAACGACTAATTAAGTTTATAAATTATTAGAATTTATGTTGATGAATATCAGTAGCGAATGGCTTGTGCATTTCATAAAACTATTTTCCTGCTATCCATTACAATAAAGAATGTCCCGAAACAATCGGGACATTTCTTATTTTCATTTTAAACGAAGTTCACTGAACGCAACTTAAAATAAACTTTTTAGTGATGTAATCAAAACTGATTAGTAACCTTTAAACACTAAATTCAGTTTCAAATGATAAAATTTTAAATAAAAAAGCCATTCCAATAAAGGAACAGCTTCTATAATTAGTGAAATCTGCGTTCTATGAATTCGTGCAAATTCGTGAAATTCGTGTGAAAATAAATTAATTATTCCTTAGCAGCCAAATATCGTTCAGCATCCAAAGCAGCCATGCAACCAGTTCCAGCAGCAGTAATTGCTTGTCTGTAAACGTGATCGGCAGCATCACCACCAACAAATACACCTTCAACATTAGTTTTAGAAGTTCCAGGAATATTAATGATATATCCAGTTTCATCTAGCGTTAAATAGTCCTTAAATATATCAGTGTTAGGTTTATGACCAATAGCAACGAAAAATCCTGTTGCTGGAATATCAAAAACTTCATTAGTAGTTTTATTTTTAGCTTTCACACCAGTAACTACTTGTCCATCACCAAGAACTTCAACAGTATCGTGGTTCATTAGAATGGTAATATTTTCAGTTTTTTTAACGCGTTCTTCCATAATTTTAGAAGCTCTAAATTTTTCACTTCTTACAAGCATGGTAACTTTAGTACACAATTTAGATAAATAATGTGCTTCTTCACAAGCAGAATCTCCTGCACCAACAATTACAACCTCTTGATTTCTGTAGAAAAATCCGTCGCAAACTGCACAAGCAGAAACTCCACCACCAGTATTTAAATAATGTTGTTCAGATTCTAATCCTAAATATTTTGCAGTAGCACCTGTGCTTATAATTACAGTTTCACAATGAATTTCTTTAGTATCATTAATCCAAACTTTCTTAATTTCTTGAGAAAAATCTACTTTCGTAGCCCAACCATCACGAACATCAGTTCCAAAACGTTGTGCTTGTTCTTGAATTCCAACCATCATTTGAGGACCAGTTATTCCTTCTGGATTTCCAGGCCAGTTTTCAACTTCGTTTGTAGTAGTTAATTGTCCACCAGGTTGAGTTCCTTGATATAAAACTGGATTCATGTTAGCTCTAGCTGCATAAATTGCTGCAGTATATCCTGCTGGACCAGAACCAATTATTAAACATTTTATTTTTTCTATTGTGTTAGACATTTTTTTAATTTTTATTGAGGTGCAAAGATACCTTTTTATTAAAATATAATTTACTATACAAATTATAAAAAACAATAAATAAATAAAATAATTCTATAAAAAAAAGCTGAACTTGTAAAAGTTCAGCTTTTTGTCGGGGTGGCAGGATTCGAACCTGCGACCTCCTGCTCCCAAAGCAGGCGCGATAACCGGGCTACGCTACACCCCGAAAAGTAACATTTTTAAAATTTAAATTCTTCCCAATTTTTAATTGGGACACAATAATCAGGATATTCTAAACCAAAAAGTAACATTATTTGAAATCTACGTTCTTCCCGATTTTCAATCGGGACGCGATAACCGGGCTACGCTATACCCTGAAAACAATAAAATTTCCGTGTGCAAATATAAAACAAAAAACAACTTCTCAAAGTTTATTGTTCTGTTTTTATATAAATTTATTTTAAAGGTTTTTTCTTTAAAACAGCACTGTCTGTAAATTGTTTTAACTCAATTTTTTGATCGCCGTACAATTCAATTTCTGATTTTCCTATGGCGTCAATTATAATATTAGATTTAACTTGAATACTTGCATTAGTATATGCTTCTGTTTTTACTTCTGCATTTTTTATAATTAGATTTTTACCAACAAAGTTTGCATTATTATCTAATCTAAGTTTTATTGAATCTGAATCTCCTTCTATTGTGGCTTCAGATTTTTGATACATATCAAAAACTAAATCAGTTGTTGATAGTAATGCTTTTAAGGAAGCATTTTTGCTTAAATTAATTCTAGTTTTTTCTGATTTTAAATTTAATTCGGCTTTAGATTTATCATTCATTTCTAATTTAAAATTCTTGATTTTTGCTGTTAAATATAATTTAGCATAATCTGTACTTTTAATTCTTATAGAATCCAATTCAAAATTTGATAAAGCATTTACTTTACTATCATTCATTGCAACAATAGACTTAAATTTATCTGTATAAGTAACTTTTACACTAAATTTCTTTGCACTAATTACTTTTTTTGTCGCATAAATTTTTAATATACTTCCAGTAATACTTAGTTCTATTGCGTCGTGCAAATTATCATCGGCTTCAATTTCTATGCCGCATTGAGTTCCTTTTATTAAGGTAACTTCTACATCATCTGAGACTTCTAACGACTCAAAATTTTCAATTTTTTTTATTTCAGTAGTAACAATTTTCGATCCTTTTACTTTATCTTTCTTTTGTCCAAAAGTTACTGTTGTAATTATTAGTAATGCAATTATAAATAGATTTTTTCTCATTGTAAATTATATTTTCTTTTTCAAATGTATAAAAAGTTAGTTGTTAAAGCCAAATTTTATTTAATTCTAACACTCCATTCAAAATCCATTTCTGATACTTGTTCTCCTTTTTCATTTACACCAACTGATTTCATCCAAAAAGTTTGACCTTCTTTAGTAGCAATAGTTTTTTCTATAGCTTCTTTAATTAAATATCCGTCAAGGCAAGTAAAATTAATTCTTCCGGTAGCTTTTTTAGTAAAATTTCCTTTATTGTTTGCTACAAGCATTGAAATGTTTTTACCACTTTCTTTTATTTGATACATAACTAAAGCACCAGTTGAAAGCTCTGCTGCCATTGCTTGTACTGCAAAATACATTGACTTAAACGGATTTTGATTCATCCATCTGTGTTTTACTGAAACAACACATTTATCTTGATTTATTTCTTTTACTCGAACACCACATATAAAAGCTGAAGGTAATTTAAAAAACAAAAAAGTATTTAATTTAGAAGCTGTAAATGCCATTATTTATTGATTTTATTGCAAATATACATTAATTATTCTTCAATTAATTAAAATCTTAAATGTTAATTTTATGTTAATAATTAGTACTCTGTATTGCATAATACCTTTTTTAGGTTGTATCTTTGTATAAGAAATTAATAGTCTTACTATAGTATTGTAAAAAATTAGTTTTAATCATCAGAACAATCAAAATCAAAACAATTAATCATTATGACAACAAACGAAAAAAACAGCGCAACTTTTATTCACTTGAGTACTCTAACTCAGTATTTTATTCCTTTTGGAAATTATATTTTTCCAATACTAATTTGGAGTTCTAAAAAGAATGAATCTGAATTTGTTGATTTTAACGGAAAACAAACACTTAATTTTCAGTTAAGTATGTTTTTATATTCACTACTTTTATTATTAATTGCTGTACCAATTATTTTGTATGCCGTCTTTAATAACGTTGATATAGTTAACAATTATAATTATGATTTTGACAATTTTCCTTTATCAAAAATCACTGGAATTGTAATGATTGGAATAATAGCTGGATTAATATTTTGTTTTATGAAAGCTATGGAATTCTTCCTTATTATACATGCAGCAGTAAAATCGTCTAATGGTGAAAACTATAAGTATCCGTTATCAATACCTTTTTTTAAATAAATCAAATAGAGTTTCAATCATCAAAGAATCTGAATAAATTTCAGATTAAATCAAAAAATGAAAAGTTTAATCACATCTGACCAATCATCAGATACAAAAAATTAAAAGAAAATTATGAACATCGAAAACACAAAAGCTCAAATGCGAAAAGGTGTTTTAGAATTCTGCATCTTATCTGTTTTAAAAGAAAAAGAAGCATACACATCTGAAATATTAGACACCTTAAAAAACGCTAAATTGCTTGTAGTAGAAGGAACAGTTTATCCGCTATTAACAAGACTAAAAAACGATGGTTTACTAAATTATCGTTGGGAAGAATCCACATCTGGTCCGCCAAGAAAATATTACGGATTAACTGAATTAGGAAAAACATTTTTAAACGAATTAAATGGTACTTGGAAAGAATTATCTGATGCCGTAAACATAATAACCAATCAAAACTAGCAATTATGAACAAAACAGTAAATATTAATATAGGTGGTTTATTTTTTCATATAGATGAAGATGCATACCAAAAATTATCAAAATATTTTGATGCTATAAAACGTTCACTTTCTAACTCTTCTGGAAAAGAAGAAATAATGAAAGATATAGAAATGCGTGTTGCAGAATTGCTTACAGAAAAACAAAAAAGCGATAAACACGTAGTAAATAATAAAGATGTTGACGAAGTTGTAGCCATTATGGGACAACCAGAAGATTACAGAATTGATGATGAAACTACAGAAAATAATCAAACGTTTACTGCATCATCTGGAAAAAGAAAGTTGTATCGCGATAAAGATAGAGCTACAGTTGCCGGAGTTTGTACTGGACTTGGTCATTATTTTGGAATTGATTCTGTTTGGATAAAAATTATGTTTTTAATCTTTGTTTTTGCAGGATTTGGAACTGGAATTGTTGCCTATTTTGTACTTTGGTTTATAATGCCAAAAGCAATTACAACATCTGAAAAACTAGAAATGACAGGAGAACCAGTTAATATTTCTAACATCGAAAAAAAAGTTAGAGAAGAATTTGACAATATTTCTAACAAATTTAAAAGTGTTGACTATGATAAAATGGGAAACCAAATTCGTTCTAATACAGAAACTGCTGGTAATAGAATTGGGAATGCATTTATAGCAGTTTTTGGTGCATTTGCCAAAGTTCTTGGAGCATTAATTATTGTTGTATCATCAATTACACTATTTGCAATTTGTATTTCATCTATTATTTTAATGTTCTCTTCTACAATGCCTAACAACTTTGTTTTTAATTTTATTCATACACCTTTAAGTTTAGATACACCACTTTGGATTCAAGGACTTTTGTTTCTTTTAGCATTCGGAATTCCGTTCTTCTTTTTATTAATTCTTGGATTAAAATTATTGGTAACCAATTTAAAATCAATAGGTAATGTTGCAAAATATAGCTTACTAGCACTTTGGATTATTGCTGTTGGAATTTTATCTGCAATTGGAATTAATCAAGTATCTCAAATTAGCTCTGAAGGAAAAGTTATTCAAAAGCAAGTTATTAATATAAATCCAAATGATACATTATACATAAAATTTAAAAATAATGATGAGTATTCTAAAAATGTAAACGACAGAAACAATGGCAGAATAGTTGAAGACAATAACATAGAAGTTCTTTATTCTAACGATGTTACTATTGAAATTATGAAGACAGATGAGTTGTTACCCTACATTCAAGTAGAAAAACTAACCTCAGGAAGATCAATTACAGAAGCTAAAAGCAGAGCTCAGAAAATTAAATACAACTTTAAAGTTATAGGAAATCAATTAATATTAGACAATTATTTTTTATCAGACTTAAAAGATAAATTTAAAAATCAAAGTGTAGAATTGTTTTTATATCTTCCTAAAGGAACTATTTTAAAACCAGATAATTCTGTTCAAAACTATGATAGATCAGATGATGAGTTTTTTAACCTTCACTTTTCAGATGATTATGCT
>NZ_JAYUPK010000046.1:0-61065 GCF_043760115.1 Flavobacterium sp. | reverse complement strand
AAACTGTCTAACACTATTCTATCTGTTGGAATGTCTTTTATGTAGAAATTGGTAGTGTATTTTTCATTTACTTCTTTACTGTTTTTGTCCGATGAAGCAACATCATTTTCATCTTGATTTTCATCATTATTTTTTGATTTTTCTTTAGATAATCTCCAGTTTGGAACCAGTGAACGATTACCCCATTTTTTCTTAAATTCTATTTTTCCGTATGCTACAGTTGCCGGATTATAAAAATAAAATGTGTTTCCAGAACCACCATTTGAACCTATAGATTTTGGAGTGCTTGCTGCAGCTTTAGCAATTTCTTTACTTATATCGTTACTTGCAAATTTAGATTCTGATTTAAAATCGCCACCATTATTGGCTTCTAATTGTTCTTTAAGTTTGACTTCTTTTTCTTCAAGTTTTCTTTTTATTTCATCTTCTTTTTTTAGTTTATCAATGTAATCTTGATAATATTTTTCTTTTTCAGATAATGATAATGATGCAATTCTAATAATACTGTCGTTGGTTTGAGCAATACCTTCAAACTTGATTACGTCTTCTAGATTTAATCGTTTTTTAGTAATTAAATTAAACTCGCGAGTTCTTGGTTTTAAAGAAACCAATGTGCTGTCATAATATTTTCCTGCAGTTACATATTTGGCTTTGTCAAAATAAATTTCGGCAAGATTTCTATGATTAGAAGCTTTTAAATATTGATCTTCTGAAGTTGATTTTAATGATTTATTATAAAATTTTATTGCAACAGCTTGTTTTTTATTTTTATCATAAAACAATCCCATTTGATGGTTTAACACATCTAGAAACGGACGGTTTTCTCTATCTTCAAGTAAATTATTAAACTTTTTTAGAAAAGCAATTGTGTCTCCATTTTTATAATCAAATTGTTGTGCTTGTTTAGCATGCGATTGAATTACATAATTACGCGACGATTTTCGTTTCATATCTATAATTTCGTCGTATTGAGCAAATGCGCTGTCTTTGTAACCCATGTCGCTATAAACTTGACCAAGAATAAATCTATAACGTGCTTTTTCTTCGTTTTGATTGGTAAATTCTCTTGCAATTTTAAGTTTTGCAACAGCACTATCTCTTTGTTTTAAATTTAAAAAAGCTTGCGCCAAAGTGGCATTTGCATCGGCAAAAATTTGATCTTTAAATTTAATTTCTTTTAATAACTTTCTCAGATTTGTAATTGCCAACGCGTCATTATCCATTCGCATGTTGGTTTTTTCGCGCCAAATTTTAACTTCGTAAATTTTATCAGAGTTTGGATATTTGTATAAAACATAATTAAATGCTTCAAGTGCAGGAACAAATCGCTGATCATAGTAACGAGATTTTCCCAACATTAAATGTGCTTCATCCATTTGCGGATTTTTTTCGCCACCATCAATATTCATAGAATGTTTTTGAATGGCTTTAGTAGATTTTTCTTCTGCTCTATCAAAGTTGGCGTTTGCCGTTTTTCCTTCTTGAGCTTGCTCTGAAACCTGCATTCTTTCTACAGGAAGTGTTTCCCAAAAATTGTCTTTGTATTGCAATTTTAAATCTTCAATACCTTTATCTAGTGCAACTCCACCATTGTAAAGAATATTATATTTTGTGCTAAGTGCATGCGAATTTCTAGAAACAAAGTTGTTTTTCTTTGTAGAACAAGCTACAAAAAAAATAAGAGTTGCAAATGCAAATGCGTATTTTAAAGTATGATTTTTCAATGTAAAAACGTTTTAATAGTAACTCTAAAAGGTTAGTTTTAGTATAATTGACTGGTAAAAATACGTTTCTTTTTGATATAGTGAAATTTTAGAGTGTTATTTTTTGCAAGTACCATTAATTGAAGTTATAAATTGCGTGAAGGATAGCAGCGAAAATCCTTTTTTAATTGTCTTGAAAAGCAATTAAAAAAGATTGTAGCGAATAGCCTGACCTCGATTTTTTTTCGTGGTCACGCCCAAATTATTTTATACCGCAAAAAACGCCTCTAATTCCTTCAAGGTTTCTGGCGATGTTACAATATCTTTTACAATTTCGCCTTTGTTTAATGCCACAATTCGTGTGCAAACCTCTACTGTGTGAACTAAATCGTGACTAGAAACTAAAACAGTTACGTTTGGATTTTCAGATAATTCATTAATAATTTTCTTTAATCTGTTTACAGTTGTTGGATCTAAATTGGCAAACGGTTCGTCTAGAATTATAACTTCTGGATTTCCTATTAAAGTAGCAATTATTCCCACTTTTTTCATATTCCCTTTAGATAAATCACGTAAATACTTTTTACTTTTTAAGATTTCACCATTAAAAAATTCTTCGTGTTTTGCTAAAAGTGCATCAACATCTGCCTTGTTTTGACCACGTAAATCGCCAATAAAATAAAAATATTCTTCGGCTGTTAAATAACCAATTAAAAAACTTTCATCTATAAATGCCGATGTAAAAGGTTTCCAAGCTTCGCTAGTATTTACTTGAATTTCATTACTTTTAATAAATCCTGAACTTGGTTGAATTAAATCTAAAAGCAAACTAAAAAAAGTAGTTTTTCCTGCGCCATTATTTCCTACCAATCCAAAACTTTGACCTTTAGGAATTTCTAGATTTTGAATGTTTAAAACGGTAACTCCGTTTTTATATGTTTTTGAAAGGTTATTTACTTGAATCATTTTTTGAAAAAGTTTGAAAGTTTAATTAACTGAATATTAAGCCCAAATTTTTGAGACTGAACACTATTACTTCTGTTTATATGCTGCTATGGTTGCGTATTTTTCTCTTTTATAAATTTTTTCAATTAGATTAAAAACATAATTTCTAAAAGCAAATCCTAAAATTCCTGCTAATGCAACGAATAATAATCCAATATTTGGAGAAAAAACATAATATCCTAGAGCATAAATTGCCATTGGTAAAAGCAACTTCGGAATTGCAATTAACATTGTTTGAATATTAAAAGCTTGCTTGTCGCCAAATGCGCCTTTTCCTGTTGAAAGATCAATTGGAGTTTTTACAAAAGCGCCACCAAGCATAACTAAATGTGAATTTACACCAATATTAAAAATGGCTCCAACTACAATTAGTAAATAAGTATGAACTCCAAAATACAAATAAAAAGAAGCCAAAATTGTTGAAATAATAGTTCCAATAACCATTAACCACCATTTAGAACTTATGTATTCTTTATATTGAATGTTTTGACTCATCATTAATTGATAATATGCGCTGTCCCAACTTGGTACGAATTGTCCAAAGGTGAAAAGAAATCCGCCAGAGACAAATATTCCTGCAAATACTTGCATCATCGGACTTTTATATGCTTCAACCGAACTAGAAAAAAATAACAATCCATAAAAGATAAAAATAGAACTCATTATTAAAGTAGTTTTAGATCTTTTATTTCTTCTTAATAATCTAATATCATTTTTTAAAAATGTTCCTAAAGTTCCAAATTGATTTAACCAAGTATAATTTTCAGTTGTGGCAACATCAGTTTTAGACGCCAAACCTTCATCTAAATTTAAATTACTTTTAAAATAATTAAATGCAAAATAATAGGTTGCAATTACCAAAATTATTGGAATTAAAAACACATAAAAAGTAGAATACATTCCTTGAAAAAAGGATTGTGTATAATTTGTAATGTCAAATAAATTAAAATACTGAGCCAATCCTAATGCTAAAACTACAGCCAAAACCGAATAAAAAACATTGTCTTTATTATTGATTATAACATTTATAAAATTATTGAAATAAATTAGTGCAACAATTCCTAAATGCCATAAAATTACATTTAAAACACTGTAACCATTTATTAATAAGACTATTGAAAAAGGAACAAAGAAAAAAGCATGAACCCAATTAAAAAAAGATAAAGCAGTTTTTCCTAATGTAAAATGCACAATTGTATTTCTTTTTATAGGTAAAGTAAGTAAAGGTTTTATGTTTAAAACTGGCATTTTTTGAAGAAAGTACCTTATCAATAAATCTAAAACCAAGTAATAAATCATAAATTTATTAATTACAGAAAGTGGTTCAAGTTGTACTTTTTCCTTAATAATATAAAATGCACCAATTCCTGCTCCAACAAATAGTATCATAAAATAAACTGCAAAAAATCCCATTAAGATTTTCATTGCTAAACTCGTTCCAAAAGATGCTGAACGCAAAAACGATTTCCATTCGAGTTTTATAAAATGTTTAAACATATATTAAGGTATTTTAATTTTAAATAAGATGCTAAAAATAGAAATTTGTTACAAGCTTTCTGATAAAATTAAAAATAAATATATCCTAATTTCATACTTTTGTAAAAAATAGCTCCATGTCATCATTTTATAAATTACAAGTAAAAGAAGTAAAACGTGAAACTGAAAATGCAGTTTCTGTAGTTTTTAATATTCCATCAGAATTAAAATCGGCATATCAATTCATTGCTGGTCAGTACATTAATTTAAAATTAACACTTGACGGAAGTGAAATTCGTCGTGCCTATTCTATTTGTTCGTCGCCAAATAGTGATGAATTGCGAATTGCTATAAAATCGGTAAAAAACGGAACTTTCTCAAAGTTTGCCAATGATAATTTAAAAGTTGGCGATATTATAGAAGTTGGTCAACCAGAAGGAAATTTTACATTTGAACCCAATTCAGATAAGCAAAAAAATTACGCTGCTTTCGCTGCTGGAAGTGGAATTACACCAGTTTTATCAATACTTCAATCGGTTTTAGAAAACGAAGCCAACAGCAGTTTTGTATTGGTTTACGGAAATAAAACACCTGGCGATACTATTTTTCACAATCAATTGCACGAGTTACAACTTAAATATGTTGGACGCTTTTTTGTGCATTATGTTTACAGCCAAGCCAAATTAGACAACGAACTTTTTGGACGAATTGAAAAAGCGACCGTAAATTTTGTTTTAAACAACAAGCACAAAGAAAAAGAATTTGATAAATTTTATTTATGCGGTCCAGAGGAAATGATTAATCTGGTTTCCAATGTTTTAAAAGAACATAATGTAGCCGATAAAAATATAAAATTCGAATTATTCTCTACATCTAAAGTTGAAAATAAGGAAGCAAGTTCGCATGATGGTCATACAAAAATTACGGTTTTAGTTGATGATGATGAAACGACTTTCGAAATGAGCCAAAAGCAAACCATTCTTGAAGCAGCATTAAAACAAGGCATTGACGCACCATATTCTTGTCAAGGCGGAATTTGCAGCAGTTGTTTAGCCAGAATAACATCTGGAACTGCCGAAATGCGAAAAAATTCTATTTTAACAGATAGTGAAATTGCCGAAGGATTAATTTTAACTTGTCAAGCACATCCAACATCTGCAACGGTTTATGTTGATTATGATGATGTTTAATTGGTTTCGGGTTGGAAGTTTCGAGTTACAAGTTTTGTGTTAACTTTTATTTTTTGAAATTGATTTCAGATTTTTTTAAAATTGACATTGATTTTTGACATTGATTTTTGACATTGATTTTTGAAGTACATTTTATTCTGTCTTCCTGAGCGCAGTCGAAGGATTTTTTTTGATTGAAGATTGAAGATTAACGAATTTAGATTTCAGATTTTTGAAGTTGATTTTTGAAGTTGATTTTTGAAGTTGATTTTTGAAATTGATTTTTGAAGTTGATTTTTGAAGTTGATTTTTGAAGTTGATTTTTGAAGTTGATTTTTGACATTGACATTGCTATTGAACTATGAAAAACATCAGACAATTATTTAAAGACAAGCAAGATCTTCTAGATGAACCAGAAGTGGAACAACTTATTGAGTATTGCGAAAAACTGCAAGATGAAATTGTAGATTTTAAGTTTGATAAAAATAAAAACAAAGAATTGATTATGCTAGATATGATTAAAGAAGTCATAAAAGGTTGTAATGCAATTGAAAAAGAACAAAAAGAACACGAACGATTTGGGTATGAAGCACCAAATTATCAGGAAACTATTTCTAATTTAAGACGATATATTCTTGGTCAATGCAAGGATAATCAGATATATTTGTGAGTTTTACGTTTCACACGAATTACACAAATTTCCACAAATAAAAAATTTCACGAACTATTTAATTAGTGAAATAATTCAAAGCAAAGCATTAGTGAAAATTCGTGAAACTCGTGTGAAAATTTAGTTTGCTAATTTATTTCACAAATTTCCACGAATTAAAATTTCACAAACTATTTAATTAGTGAAATAATTCAAAGCAAAGAATTAGTGAAAATTCGTGAAATTCGTGTGGAGATTTAGTTTACATAACAGAAATAACTTTCTCTACTACACTTTCAACTGAAATACTACGCATAACATCTTCATAACCAGCAACTTTTTTATTTCCATAAACAGAAGTTGGTAGTAAAGGATATTTTTCTCTGTTAGAAACCAAGCAATTTTCTAACGGCTGATTAAAAGGAGAAAAACCAGCAAAAGGATGTGTTGAACCCCAAATTGTAATAGTTTTTATTCCCAACATTGCAGCAATATGCGCGTTTCCAGAATCCATTGTAAGCATTACATCTAAGTTTGAAATAAGCTGTAACTCTTGTTCTAAATTTAGTTTTCCGGCAACAACAATTACGTTGTTTTTATTATTAGAAAACGAATTTAAGATTTCAATTTCATTAGTTCCACCACCAAAAAGAAAAATTTTATTACTGTTATTCAAAGCCAATTCATCAATCACTTTTTGCATTAAATCTTGTGGATACACTTTGCTTTCATATTGAGCAAAAGGTGCAATTCCTATCCAACTTTGATTTTCTTTTTTACCAGAAATAATTAAAATTTCTTCTGATAAAATAGCTTTTTTAGGAAATTTCGGGTTGTTTAAATCAATAGAAAATCCAAGTTTATTAAACGTTTCAATATGTCTATCAACCATTGATTTTAGTGGTTTAAAAACTTTATTTTTGGCTCGAGTTAACGCTTTTTTTTCAGCTCTTCCTTTATCAGTATGCGCCACTTTTTTTCCGCTCAAGGCAAATAATGATCTGATTACTTTAGAACGTAAAACATTATGTAAATCGGCAATAGCATCAATATTTAATTGCTTTAAATCTGAATATAGTCTTAGTAATCCTAAAAAACCTTTATGACGATTTTCTAAATCAACACCAAAAAAAGTCACATTATCAATTCCATCAAAGAAGGATTTAAAAAATGGTCTTGAAACCATTGTAATTTTCACTTTAGGATTTTGACTTACAAATGCTCTTATAACTGGAACTGTCATAGCAACATCGCCCATTGCAGAAAGTCTAATTATGGCGATATGTTTGGGTTTTTTTGACAAATATTTTATTTTTTAAAACCATTAAGGTATTAAGAAAAATTAAGAATAATCTTAATGAAACTTAATACCTTAATGGTAAAACATATTTTTTATGATTACTTCTTATTCTGATACAAAACAGGATTCAACTCATCATCATTATACATCTTCATTTGCTTGTACACTTTCATGAATTTATCACCATTTTCAATATCAGTCAATAAATCGTCAATTGCAGTAGATAAATCTGTTCTTTGTTCTAAAAGTACATTTAATTTTTCTTGACATTTATCTCTATGTTCTTGCGAAGCTTCTGTTCTAGTTGCTTCTTCGTTCATATGATAAATTTTTAAAGCCAAAATAGATAATCTATCTAAGGTCCAAGCTGGAGATTCTGAATTAATTTTAGCACTCGACTTAACTTCAACAGCCGAATATTTTTGCAAGAAATAACTATCAATATATTCTACCATATCAGTACGTTCTTGATTAGAAGCATCAATTTTTCTTTTCAAGGTCAATGCCGCTACAGGATCAATATTTGGATCACGAATAATATCTTCATAATGCCATTGAACTGTGTCAATCCAATTTTTAAAATACAATAAATGTTCTATTTTTTCTTTCGGATACGGATTGTTAATTGACTGGTTTACATTGTCGTAAAGGTGATAATCCTTAATACTTTGTTCAAATATAGAATAGGCAAATTTTGAAAACATAATTATAAATTTTATTTGCAAAGATAGTTTTTATACTTTTGAAAATTGTTTAAAGGTTTAAAAAAGTTTAACTGTTTAAACCAAAAATCCTAAATCTGAAAATCCTAAATCCTAGTTCTTAAATGCAAATTCATTACATATCAGAAAATAACAGTATTCTAAACCATTTTTTGGCACAAATTCGCGATGTTTCCATACAAAAAGACAGTATGCGTTTTCGCAAAAACATTGAAAGAATTGGCGAAATTATGGCATATGAATTAAGTAAAACTTTAGAATACAAAGCTATTGAAGTGCAAACACCACTTGCATTAAAAAAAACCACAACCATTGCAGATAATGTAGTTCTTTGTTCTATTCTTCGAGCAGGATTGGCATTGCATACAGGTTTTTTAAATATTTTTGACAATGCCGAAAACGGATTTGTTTCTGCTTACAGACATCATAAAAATAACGATGACGAATTTGAAATACTTGTAGAATATCAAGCTGCGCCATCATTTGAAAATAAAAATTTAATTCTTATTGATCCAATGTTGGCAACAGGTCAATCAATTGTGGCTGTTTTTAATAAACTTATGACCGAAGAAACACCTAAAGAAATTCATATTGCAGTAGTTATTGCTGCGCCAGAAGGAATTGCGTTTCTGGAAAAAAATCTTCCTAGCAATTGTCATCTTTGGGTTGCTGCGCTTGATGAAAAATTAAACGAGAAAAATTACATTGTTCCTGGTCTTGGCGATGCTGGCGATTTAGCTTACGGTAATAAATTATAGTTGTAAAAACAAAGCTATAAATCCTAGTAAAATTGAAAATGTAAGTATAATTTCTTGTTGCATTTTGTTTTGAGAAAATTCTACAGTATTAGTTGCAAAAACTGCCATAGGAAAGAAAGTAAACAGCAACAAATCATTACTTTTATTATCAGAAATAAAGAAAATTACTAATCCTATAAAAAAAGTAAACAGTAATTTTTTATACGAAGCTTGTAAGTTTAGTGGTCTATTTGTTAATGAGATTAGCATTGGAACAACAAAAAATACTGCAAAAACCGCAAACATAGACAAAGCTAAATTTTGATACGTATTGGTAAAATAATCCAACTGAAAATTCGTAGTGATGTTGTTTAAATAAAATGCAATTGCCGATTTATCAATCAATAATCCATAAAAAACAAATATAACTGCAGTTGTAAAAAATGAAACAAAAGGAATTAACCAATTTCTATAATCGCGTGAAACGTGAAAAATTATAGATGCATAAACTACAATTAGGAACAAAATACACCAAAATTGAAATAAACTGGCAACAAAAATCCATAAAGAAGCATCAAATATTTTTTCTTTTGGAGCTTTTAATGTTTGTAAAGAAACCAATCTTCTCAAGGCCAAAAGCACAAAAAAATTAGCGGCAATTAAAGTAAAATTATTCCAAATAGTTGGAGAAAAAAGCAGAAACAAAAAGAAAAAAAGCATTGGATAACCGCTGTCTTTAGTCAATCCGTTTTTTTTACAAATAAAATTTACTAAAAAAAAAGATCCTAATATTAAACCAAAAACTACAGCTTTTTTAGCAATTTCTATTACCGAATTGAACCAATTTGTATCTTGAAATTGAACTATAGAAAAACATACTAATATCAAAATTAGTAGTAAAAAATAATTAATTGGTGTAGATTTTTTAAAAACACTTGTTATCATAAAGATATTTTATACTTTTGTGGTGTAAATATAACACTTGTTTAAAAATGAAAGCATTTTTCGAAGGAATACAATCACTATTTGTAGATTTTTTATTTTTACCTCACGATGCATTGAGAAAATTAGAACTATCAACTTGGTTTGGTGCTAATATTATCAACTGGATTTTAATGGGAATATGTGCCTATTATATGGTATATTGGGTAAAACAATTGCAATTACACAAAAACAATAACGAAGAAACTCAAGATACAACGGCACATTCTTTCTTAAAATAAGTCGAAACCGATATCTTTTCTAAAATACATCTTATCAAAGTGTAGCTTGTCTATATTTTGATAAGATTTTTTTATGGCTTCTTGAAAGCTTTCGCCAAATGATGTAACGGCAATAACACGACCACCATTTGTGTGCACTTTTCCGTTTTCTAATTTTGTACCTGCGTGAAAAGCAATTGAATCTTCGATATTTTCTAATCCTGAAATTTCAAAACCTTTTTCATACTCTTCAGGATAACCGCCAGAAACTACCATAATTGTTGTAGCACTTCTTTCGTCTATTTCTAGCGAAATTTTGTCTAATGTTTGATTTCCAACGGCTTGAAAAAGTGCTACCAAATCACTTTTTAATCTCGGAATTACAACTTCTGTTTCCGGATCGCCCATTCTTACATTGTATTCAATAACAATTGGTTCGCCTTTTACAACTATTAATCCGATGAAAACAAATCCTTTATATTCAATTCCGTCACTTTGCAAACCAGCAATTGTTGGTTTTACAATTCTGGTTTCAATTTTTTCCAATAAAATAGCATCAGCAAATGGAACTGGAGAAACTGCGCCCATTCCACCAGTATTTAAACCAGAATCGCCTTCGCCAATTCGCTTATAATCTTTTGCTGTTGGCAAAATTTTATAATTTATTCCATCCGTTAATACAAAACAACTTAATTCAATTCCGTCAAGAAATTCTTCAATAACCACTTTTGCACTTGCGGTTCCAAATTTTTCGTGAACCAACATGTTTCTTAATTCAGCTTTTGCTTCGGCCAAATCTTGAATAATTAAAACGCCTTTTCCAGCAGCCAAACCATCGGCTTTTAAAACATATGGCGGTTGTAAAGTTTCTAAAAATCGACATCCTTTTTCTACTGTATCTTTTGTGAAACTATCATAAGCTGCAGTTGGAATTTTATGTTTTATCAAAAATTCTTTGGCAAATTCTTTACTTCCTTCCAATTGCGCACCTGCTTTTGATGGACCAATTACTGGAATATGATTTAAATCAGAATCACTTACAAAAAAATCATAAATTCCTGCAACCAATGGATCTTCTGGACCAACAACAATCATTTCTACTCTTTCTGCTAAAGCAAAAGTTTTTAAAGCATCAAAATCTAAAATGTTTAGGTTAACATTCGTAGCGATTTGAGAAGTTCCAGCATTTCCTGGAGCAACAAAAAGTTTAGAACATTTATTAGATTGTAGCATTTTCCATGCTAAAGTGTGTTCTCTTCCACCAGAACCAAGTAGTAAAATTGTCATTGTGTTGTTTATTCTGAACTTGTTTCAGATTCTCTTCTTAATTTAAACCGATTGTTTTAATTAAAAGAAATCTTTTCTAAAATTTGTTCTGTTTAGTTGTGGTACAAAAATAGTTAGTTTTGAACTCAAAAAATAATGTTTTAAAAAAGTTATTGATAATTCATTATATTTAATAGGTCTTTTATAAATTTGATGAAAATAAATTTAAATGGTTGCGAAACTAAAAAACATACATCCAGGAGAAATTCTATTAGAAGAATTTTTAATTCCTTTAGAAATTAGTGCTTATCGTTTGTCTAAAGATTTAAAAATTCCGCAAACCAGAATTTCTGAAATCACAAAAGGAAACAGAAGAATTACTGCTGATACCGCTTTACGATTAAGTCAATATTTTGGAAATTCTGCAAAGTTTTGGCTTGGGCTTCAAGACGATTATGATATTGAAGAGGAAAATGAAAATAAAGCAACTGAATTAAAGTCGATAAAAAGATTTTTAGATAAAAATGTGACATAAAAATTAAATTATTTATATTTACTATATATTTCAATACTACAGAAATGCAAACTATTATAAAACAACCTTTTACAAATGTTCAATTAGAGCTTTTAAAAACATTTTCGCATAATTTACCCGAAAATGATTTATTAGATTTAAAAAAAACACTTGCAACTTTTTTTGCAGATAAGCTTATTAATCATGCAGATAAGATTTGGAATGACGAAAAATGGAATGATGAAAAAGTAGATTCACTACTTCAAACCAAAATAAAAAAATCTAAATAGAAATCTTGAAAAAAATAGTTTTAGACACCAATGTACTTTTAGTATCTATTTCAAGTAAATCTAAATTACATTGGATTTTTAAAAACTTACTCGAAGGCAAATTTACTCTTTGTGTAACTACTGATATCTTGGCAGAATATGCCGAAATTATAGAACTTCACATGGGAATTTTAGCTGGTGAAAACGCTCTCGGTGTTTTAGAAAACTTGCCAAATGTTGAATTCATTACCAATTATTATAAATTTAATTTATTGAAAGATGAAGACGATAATAAATTTGTAGATTGTTGCATATCGGCAAATGCAGATTTTATAGTAACTCACGATTCTGATTTTAATTTGTTGAAAAATATTGATTTTCCAAAAGTTGTAGTTATTGACACAATGACATTTAAAAAAATCAAAATATTGCAATATTAAAATGTTCAACCTTTTCAATTTATCGCTTCAAGCAAATGGTTTTCCAATGAAGAAAGCAATTCCTGAATTTGAAAGAATTCAATCCATTTCTGATGCTGAATTTGAAAATTACGTAATAGAAAAAAAGAAAGAAATTGTTGAATATCATTTAAATAACAATAAATCATATAAAGAATTTGTTGGAAAATCGACTTTTCATGACTGGAATGAACTTCCGATAATGACTAAAAAAGAATTTCAGAAACCTTTATCTGAAAGACTTTCAAATGGATTTACCTTAAAAAATGTTTACGTAAATAAAACTTCGGGTTCTAGCGGCGATCCATTTATTTTTGCTAAAGATAAGTTTTGTCACGCCTTAACTTGGTCAAATATTATCAACAGATTTGGGTGGTTTGGAATTAATTTTAATTCGTCATTACAAGCACGTTTTTATGGAATTCCACTGGATTTTATTGGAAATAAAAAAGAACGAATTAAAGATTTATTGAGCAATCGTTATCGATTTACAATCTTTGATTTATCAGATGTTGTCTTAGAAAAGACACTGAAAAAATTTCAGTGTAAAAAGTTTGATTACATCAATGGTTATACATCTTCCATAGTTTTATTTGCCAAATTTCTTCAAAAGAAAAACATTGTTTTAACATCTATTTGTCCAACGTTGAAATGTTGTGTTGTTACTTCCGAAATGTTATTTGAAGAAGATAAAATTTTAATGAGCAACCAATTTGGAGTTCCAATTATCAATGAATATGGTGCTTCCGAACTGGATTTAATAGCTTTTCAAAATCCGAAAGATGAATGGCAGGTAAATTCGGAATCATTATTGGTAGAGATTTTAGATGAAAACAATAACGTTTTACCTAACGGAAAAGAAGGTCGAATTGTGATTACATCGTTATACAACAAAGCACATCCATTTATTAGATATGACATTGGCGATGTTGGAATTCTTGACGAAAAAAGCACCTTCAAAAAACCAATTCTAAAAAAATTAATTGGACGAACTAACGATATTGCTATTCTTCCAAGCGGAAAAATAGCACCAGGATTAACCTTTTATTACGTAACTAAAAGCATTATTGAAGACGATGGAAATGTAAAAGAATTTGTGATAAAACAAACAAAAATCGATACTTTTGAAGTCGAATATGTAAGTGAAAATGCGTTAACCAAAAGTCAAATTCTAACTATTGAAAAAGCAATTACCACTTATTTAGAAAATGGTTTGACGTTTACATTCACTAGAAAAGAAAAATTACAACGAAGTAAAAGCGGAAAATTGAAGCAGTTTGTTTCGATGATACAATAAATTGGAGGTCACAAATTGCGTCCTCCAATTTCAAACTTAATATCACAAATTGTGACTTCAAGACGTTCAAGGTCGCAAATTGCGACCTTGAAGAAAAATATAGAATAATTTATGAGTAATGAAATTCAACTTTCAGAAGAATTAATTTCTAATAAAATTTACTTTATTAGAAATCAAAAAGTGATGTTTGACAGAGACTTAGCTTCGCTTTATGATATTGAAACAAAAGTTTTAAAACAAGCGGTTAAAAGAAATATTTCAAGATTTCCTGACGATTTTATGTTTGAATTAACTGAAATTGAACTTAATTCTTTAAGGTCACAAATTGTGACCTTAAAGAAAGGAAGAGGACAGCATCAAAAATATTTACCATCCGTTTTTACAGAACACGGCGTTTTAATGTTATCAAGTGTTTTAAATAGTGACAAAGCTATTCAAACTAACATTCAAATTATGCGAATATTCTCGAAAGTACGTCAGATGCTTATGGATACAACCGATTTGAAAATTGATATATTACAAATTCAGAAAAAACTTGAAAATCATGATAAAAATATTGAGTTGGTTTTTAGTTATTTAGACGAGTTAACAGAGAAAAAAGAAGACACAAAACCAAGAGTAAAAATTGGTTATAAAAAATAATTAACATAACAATGGTATCTTTAAATTCAAAAGATACTGAAACGAGTTCAGAATAAATGAAAATAACAATAATTGCAGGCGCAAGACCTAATTTCATAAAAATCGCACCAATTATAAAAGCGATTGAAAAACGACAATCAAAAGGTAAAACTATTTCTTTTAGATTAGTTCATACAGGTCAACATTATGATAAAAACCTGAGTGATACTTTTTTTGAAGAGTTGAATATTCCGCAACCCAATGCTAATTTGGAAGTTAAAAGTGGTTCGCAAGCAGAGCAAACTGGAGCAATTATGATTGCTTTTGAAAAAGAATTAACTCAAAATCCTTGTGATTTGGTTTTAGTTGTTGGCGATGTAAATTCGACTATGGCTTGTGCAATTGTAGCCAAGAAAATGAATATAAAAGTAGTACATGTTGAAGCCGGAATTCGTTCTGGAGACATGACAATGCCAGAAGAAATTAATAGAATTGTTACTGATAGTATTACCGATTATTTTTTTACTACTTCAACCTCAGCATCAGAAAATTTATTTAAAAATGGTGTTGATTCAAGTAATGTTCATTTTGTTGGCAATGTAATGATTGATACTTTATATCAGAATTTAGATAGAATTTCTGCCCCAAATTTTTGGAATGAGTTTGGTTTAGAAACTGGAAATTACATCATTTTGACTTTGCATCGACCATCGAATGTTGATGAAGAGCAATCATTGATAGATTTATTGGAAGGAATTGATAAAATGGTTGGTGATAAAAAAATCATTTTTCCAATTCATCCAAGAACGAATGCAATTTTAGGAGAAACGGATTTGAAATTGAAAAATATTTTGTTCGTAGAACCGCAAAGTTACTTGAATTTTATGTATTTGATAAAAAATAGTTTCGCTGTAATTACAGATTCTGGTGGAATTTCTGAGGAAACAACAGTTTTAGGAATTCCTTGTTTTACGATGCGGACTACAACCGAAAGACCAGAAACTATTGAAATTGGAACCAATACTTTGGTTGGAATTTCTGTTGAAAATCTAACTTTAGAATTTACAAAATTTCTAGAAAATGGTTTGTCAAAAAGAGGCATTCCTGAACTTTGGGACGGAAAAGCATCGGAACGAATTATTGATATGTTGCTTAAAAAATTAAACCATTAAGGTATTAAGAAAAGTTAAGATACGTCTTAATGAAACTTAATAGCTTAATGGTTTAAAAAGAATAAAGAATTGTTGAAATCTATGCAAGAAATATTAATCATATCTAATTATTATCCGCCAGAAAAAGGTGCTGCTGCCAATAGAATTGAGCAGTTGGCATTGAAATTGAATCAAAATAATTATAAGGTTTCGGTAATTTGTCCGTTAGGAAATTATCCAAAAGGTAAACTGTTTCCTGAGTATAAAGGCAAATTTTCGGTTACTGAAAATCGTGATAATATAACTGTAAAACGGCTTTGGATTTACCCAAGTGTTAGCAAAAATATTTTTATTAGAATTGTTTCAGTTTTGTCTTTTTCGTTAAGCTTGTTTTTTTACTTATTATTTAAAAAAACGCCTCAAAAAGTAGTAGTGCAGTCGCCACCATTATTACTTTCATTTATATCGATTTTTGTGCTTTCATTGAAAAATAAAAAGATTATACTTAATGTTTCAGATCTTTGGCCATTGGCAGCTATTGAATTAAATGCTTTGAAGAAAGATAGTTTCTCGCATAAATTTTCACTGTTTATGGAACGATTTGTCTACAAAAAAGCGACTTTAATTCTTGGTCAGTCAAAGGAAATTATAAATCATATAAAATCATTATTTCCTGATAAAAAATGTTACTTATATCGCAATTTTCCAGATCACAAAGTTGAAAATTTAGACTTAATTACAGAAGAAAATGTTCCAATAAAAATATTCTACGCTGGACTTTTAGGAATTGCTCAAGGTGTTTTAGAATTATGCCAAAAAATTGATTTTAGATCCTTACAGGATGACAAAATAGAATTACACATCTTTGGCGATGGTGCAGAAAAAACTCAAATAGAAGCATTAATTTCATCTCAAAAAAATAAAAAAATCTTCTTCTACGGAATGATGGAACGCAATGCGTTACACGAAAAATTAAAATCGTTTGATATTGCAATTGTGCCATTAAAAGTTAGAATTTATGGTTCTGTTCCTTCAAAGATATTCGAATATGGTTCACTTGGGTTTCCATTATTGTATTTTGGTGGTGGTGAAGGTGAAGAAATTGTAAAAGAAAATAAATTGGGTTGGGTTGCTAAAGTTGAAGATTATAATGACTTAAATGAAAAAGTACATTTAATTTCAAAACTGAGTAAATCGGAATTAGATTTAATAAAAAAAGCTGTATTTGATCAATCTCAAAAAGTTTTTAATTTAGACAATCAAATGAATGAATTAATTGAAAAAGAGGTGTTTTAATATGCTTTGTCTTCGCCTTTAAACGCATTAAAAACTGTAAAAAATATAATTTTTAAATCTAATAAAATGGACCAGTTTTCTATGTAAAAAATGTCAAATTTTACTCTGTTTACAATATCTCTTTCGTTTTCAACTTCTCCTCGGTAACCATTGGTTTGCGCCAAACCTGTAATTCCAGGTTTTATAAAATGTCTTACCATAAACTTGTCTACTTTTGCGGCAAAACGTTCAGTTTCACTAATCATGTGTGGTCTTGGTCCAACAACCGACATATCGCCAAGTAAAACATTAAAAAATTGAGGCAATTCATCAATACTTGTTTTTCTTATAAAAGCGCCAGTTTTTGTAATTCTTGGATCGTTTTTAGATACCTGTTTTAAATCGGCAACAGCATTAACATTCATTGATCTAAACTTGTAACAAAAAAATTCATTATAATTTAATCCGTTGCGTTTTTGTTTAAAAAAAACTGATCCTTTAGACTCTAATTTTATAAAAAATGCCATAATTGGAATTAACCAAGAAAGCACTCCAACTATAACAATTAAAGAAAAAATAATATCAAATGTTCTTTTTAAAAATTGATTTAAAACATCATCTAGCGGAATTTCTCTTAAAGACACAATAGGAATATATCCATAATAATCTAATTTCATGTTCTTTAAAAGAAAGTCTTTATCGTCTGGAATGAACTTTAAACTTTTTAAATTGTTGTCTGCAAAATCTATAAATTCATTTAGTTGCTTCTCTGTTAAATCTGAAATTGCACAATAAATTTCGTCTACATGATTCTCTTTAACAGCATTTTTTATAAATTGAAGCGCTGTTGCAATTTTTTCTTTTTTGTCTTCATCCAATTTAAAATCGGCAATTAAACGATAGCCATAATCTGGATTGTCTTCAAAGAAATTTATTAATTGAGCTGTTTTTTTATCGCTTCCAATAACAACCACTTTTCTAAAATTACCTCCAAAAACTAATCGGTATTTTTTTAATAAATAGAAAACAGAAATCTTAAACGCTGAAATTATTAAAAAGCAAAAAAGCACATAATTAGCAATTCTAAAAGAATCTACATTTTTAAAATAAAACCCTGAAAATGAATAACATAAAATTCCAAAAAGCGCAAATTGTTTGATGGTTTTTTCAATAACAGAAAGTCCTTTAGTAAAACGATATACTTCATAAAAACCAATATTTAATGCGCCAATTATCCATATTGCAACTATAAATAAATGAAAGTATATAAAATGGTAATCTATTGGTAAAATAATTCGTATGAGGATATTTATTACCAATAAGTCAAATAGGTAAGTAAATGGCCTTAAGTAACTTGAATATCTTCCAGTACTGTTTTTCATCTAAAAAATATATTTAGAAAAATCTTTGTGCTCTTCTTTTAATAATTCTTCTGATGATAATGATTTAAAATAATCATAAGTAATTTTCATTCCTTCTTCACGATTCACTTTAGCTTCCCAACCAAGAATTTCTCTTGCTTTCGTTGTGTCTGGCTGACGTTGTAATGGATCATTTATTGGAAGTGGATGATAAACCACTTTTTGATTTGTACCTGTAAGTTTTATAATTTCATCTGCAAAATCTTTAATGGTAATTTCATCAGGATTTCCAATATTCACTGGCAAATGATAATCGGAATGTAACAATCTAAATATTCCTTCCACTTGATCGGTTACAAAACAAAAAGAACGAGTTTGCATTCCGTCTCCAAAAATTGTTAAATCTTCGCCACGTAATGCTTGGCCAATAAATGCTGGAATTACACGACCATCATTAAGTCGCATTCTTGGACCATACGTATTAAAAATTCTAACAATTCTGGTTTCAACACCATGAAAAGTATGGTATGCCATGGTTATTGATTCTTGAAAACGTTTGGCTTCATCATAAACTCCTCTTGGTCCAATAGTGTTTACGTTTCCATAATATTCTTCTGTTTGAGGATGAACTAATGGATCACCATAAATTTCTGAAGTTGAAGCAATTAAAATTCTGGCATTTTTAACACGCGCCAAACCCAGTAAATTATGAGTTCCAAGAGAACCAACTTTTAAGGTTTGAATAGGAATTTTTAAATAGTCTATTGGACTTGCTGGTGATGCAAAGTGTAAAATATAATCTAATTTTCCTGGAACGTGAACAAATTTTGTAATATCGTGATGGTAAAATTCAAAATTTTCTAATTTAAAAAGATGTTCAATATTTTTTAAATCACCAGTTATTAAATTATCCATTCCAATTACATAATAACCTTCTGCAATAAATCTATCGCACAGATGCGAACCTAAAAAACCTGCTGCGCCTGTTATAAGAATTCTTTTCATTTATTTTTGTTGAGTTAAATTTAATTTATAATTTGTAGAGTTAAACAAACAATATAAAATTATAAAAAATACAATTCCTCTTTGTCTACATAACAAAGATTCTGTCAAAAATAGTATTATCATTGTTACTGCAAAAGCAATATGAAGGAAATCTTTCTTTTTAATTGCATTATTAAGATTTAAAAATAACATTGTTAAAAAAATTAACAGTCCAAAAATACCTAATTCTGCAAAAAACTGAATATATTGATTATGAAAATTATGATAATTATATTCTTTAAAAAGGTTATATTGCTTATGCTTTTCTTTAATTGCTTCGTCAGAGGCATTAATTCCATATCCAATTAGCCAAATATTTTTTTGTTCTACTAGTAATTCTTTAAAGATTCTAGCTTGAAAAACTCTGTAGGCAGTTCCTGGAAAAAAACTATTTTTTTGAAACTCTTTATTTGTCCATGCTTGATGCAAACTAACATTATAAGCTTTATTATTTGAATCACTGTATTTATAAATTGTATTGTCTACAAATGATGTTTCATATTCTTCTTTTATCCTTTCTTGCAATTGATTACTAAAAAAAATAGATAATAGTAAAAATGTTGTAACGAAAATTATAGTTATTGACTTTACTCCAAGATTAGTTTTAGAAAAGAAAATGTAATACCAAATTAGCAAAAGAAAATCTATAAAGAAAACTGTTTTAGAATTTAAAAGAATAATAAAAATTGCTAGAATATAAATACCAAAATAATCTATAAGTTTTTTATTTTTTAAAATAATAAAATAAAATAAACTTAAGGAACTAAAAGCTGCAATATATATAGCATTTAAATCTAATGTAACTAAATTATGAAATAAAAAAACATCTTTTGTTTTAAGAATACTAAAATTAATTATTGCTCTAACAAAACAATAAATAGCAAATATTATTACACTAAAACTATAAAGTCTAATTATTTTGTAAACTTTAATAGATTCTAGTCTTGGTAAAAACATAAAGGTTAAAGGAAGTAAAATGAATACTGATTCTTTTTTTAGGGCTACAACTGATAATTGAAAATTAGTTGTCCAAAAAAGAGACAATGCCATAACTAAATACAAAACAATAGGTAATATCAAAGTTTTATTGAAACAGAACTTTAACTTAAAGCAAAAACTAATAATTAGAAAAACTAAAATTGTTAAACTATTGTAAAAAGATTTTAAGGGTATTGTAATTAAAATTGTAGAAATAATAAATAAAATGATAAAATCTAATTTTTTAATATCTTTCAATTTAGATTTAAATTTACTATACTCTTTCAAAGTTATTTTTATTTAGCTTTATCAATATAAATGGTGTCGCAAGTTATAAAAAATCTTTATTATTAAATTTTAAAATCATTAACTAATAATAAAATTAACTTTTAAGAAGTATTTGTTATAATAATTTTATATTTGCATCTCAAAAAATAATAATTGAAAACAGCTTTTGTTTCTGGAATAACGGGTCAAGATTGTACATGTTTAGCATAACTTTAATTAAGTAAAAAGTATAAAGTTTTATAAGGCCTTAAAATATAAATTTATCGTACCTACAAAAATCCATTTTAAATAAATAATAAATGAAAATAGCATTAATTACTGGTATTAATGGTCAAGACGGGTCATATTTAGCCGAGTTATTATTAGAAAAAGAATATGAAGTACATGGTATAATTAGAAGAAGTTCTTCTTTTAACACTCATCGGATTGAGCATTTATATATCGATTCACTAATAAAAGATTTGCATCTAAAACGCAAAATTCAATTACATTATGGCGATATGACTGATTCTACAAATTTAATTAGAATAGTTCAACAAATTAAACCAGATGAAATTTATAATTTAGCTGCTCAGTCTCATGTTAAAGTATCTTTTGAAATGCCAGAATATACCGCTGAAACTGATGGAATTGGCACTTTACGATTATTGGAGGCAGTTAGAATTTGTGGATTATCAGAAAAAACTAAAATTTATCAAGCTTCAACTTCTGAATTGTATGGAAAAGTTCAAGAGATTCCCCAAACAGAAACAACACCTTTTTATCCAAGATCTCCTTATGGTGTTGCAAAAATTTATGCCTTTTGGATAACAAAAAATTATAGAGAAGCTTATGGAATGTTTGCTGTAAATGGAATATTATTCAACCACGAATCTGAAAGAAGAGGAGAAACATTTGTTACAAGAAAAATCACGTTAGGTGCATCTAGAATTGCTGCCGGACTTCAAGAAAAATTATACTTAGGGAATTTAAATTCGTTAAGAGATTGGGGTTATGCTAAAGATTATGTAGAATGTATGTGGTTAATGTTGCAGCAAGAAGATCCAGAAGATTTTGTTATTGCTTCTGGAGAACAATATTCTGTTAGAACTTTTTGTGAACTTGCATTTAAAGAAGCTCAAATTAATATTGAATGGCAAGGTGAAAATGAAAATGAAAAAGGTATATGTAAAGAAACTGGAAAAGTTATTATTGAAATAGACCCAACATATTATAGACTATCAGAAGTTGAAACATTACTTGGTGATCCAACTAAAGCAAAAACAAAATTAGGTTGGAACCCTAGAAAAACTTCATTTGAAGATTTAGTAAAAATTATGATGCATCACGATATTGAATATGTTAAAAGAATTCATCATGTTAAATAATTCTAAAATTTTTGTTGCTGGTTCAAATGGAATGGTTGGTTCTGCAATTATTAGAGAGTTAGAAAAAAATGGATATTATAATATAGTAGTAAGATCATCTAAAGATCTTGACTTAAGAAATCAACAAGCAGTTATTTCTTTTTTTGAGAAAGAAAAACCAGAATATGTATTCTTAGGAGCAGCTAAAGTTGGTGGAATTCATGCTAATAACGAATATCCTGCTGAATTCTTGTATGAAAATATGATGATTCAAAATAATGTAATCCATACTTCACACCTTTATAAAGTTAAAAAACTTTTATTTTTGGGCAGTTCTTGTATTTATCCTAAATTTTCTTCACAACCAATAAAAGAAGAATACTTATTAACTGGCGAATTAGAACCTACAAATGAAGCTTATGCTATTGCTAAAATTGCTGGAGTAAAGATGTGTAAATTCTATAATAAACAATATGGTAGTAATTTCATATCCGCAATGCCTACAAATCTTTACGGCATAAATGATAATTTTGATTTATCAAATTCTCATGTTTTACCTGCTCTTTTAAGAAAATTTATCGAAGCAAAAAATAACAACCATACCTCTGTTACAATTTGGGGAACAGGAAGTCCAAAAAGAGAATTTTTATTTGTCAATGATTTGGCAGAAGCTTGTTTGTTTTTAATGTTAAACTACAATAGTAACGAAACAATAAATGTGGGAACAGGAGTTGATATTTCAATAAAACAACTTGCAGAAACGATAAAAGAAATAACAAACTATAATGGCGAATTAATTTTTGATGATTCAAAACCTAATGGAACTCCGAGAAAATTGTTAGATGTTAGTAAAATTAACAATTTAGGGTGGAAACACTCAACAAAAATTAATGATGGTATTAAAGAAACTTTAAGTTGGATAAAAGAAAATAATTATAAAGTCTTTAAATAATGTTTTTTCAAAAACTGAAACATAATCATATATTAATGAGTGGATTTTATAAAGGTATTTCTGGACTATCTTTATTTATTTCAATACCATTTTTAATTAAATACTTAGGCCAAGAAGATTATGGAATTTGGATTTTAGTGTTTACACTTTTTCAATGGATTTTAGTTATGGACTTTGGCATACAAAGTTCGCTAAAAACAAAAATACCTGTACTTTTTCATCAAAATAAGTTTGATTTAATAAAAAGTTACATCAAGATAACTTATAAATACGCCATTTATTTAGCTCTATTTATTTTTGCTCTTTTTGTAACTTTCATTTGTATTTATGATATAAAAACTGTTTTAAATATTACTACACATTCTAAAAATTTTATTTATTTACTTTTTTTATTGAATGTTTTTTTCTTTTGTATCAACTCAATTGCAGGAATTCACAAATCATTATTTGTAGCTTATTTAAAAGGTAAATACGCCGAAGAGTCATTAGCTGTAAACCAAATTGGATCACTAATTTTAATAATTAGTGCAGTATATTTTTTGCCCAATATAAATTCTGAAAAAAAATTGTTGTTAATAACCATTATAAATGGTGGTTTTTGTCTATTAGTTAATACTTTTTATTCTATTCGCTTTTTTAAATTAGAAAAAATTAACCTAAAAACTAAGATAAAACCACCCAAAGAATTTGTTCAAGAAATAATTAACATTGGAATTAGATTTATGGCAATTCAACTAGGAATGATGCTTTTCTTTACTATTGATAATTATATTATTTCTAATAATTTTAGCCCAAAGGATGTAGTTCCATATGATACTGTCACTAAGATATTTCAACTTCCTTTAATGATTCTTTATGCTGCGCTATCACCTTTATGGTCTATGTTCGCAAAAGATTATATTGAAAAAAATAAAAAGAATTTATACAATAATTTTAAAAAATTTAATACTTACTTTATAGTAATACTTTGTTTAATTTTTATACTTTATTTAATTTGCCCATTCATAGTATCTATTTGGATAAAAGATGAACTTGAAATCCCAAAAAATCTAGTTCTTTATATTGCAATAGTTACATCATTTAGAATATTTACAACTTTTTACAGTTATTTTTTAAATGGTATTGGTAAATTAAATCTATTTATAATAATAATTTTATTTAGTCTTATTTTAAAAATACCCCTAACAAACTTTTTAATACATTTAGATTTTGGTATTAATAGTGTAATTATTTCCACGCTTATATTAATGGTTATATGGGTTATTGTTATACCTTTAGAATGTTATAAAATTGTAAAAAAACTAAAATTAGAAAATTAAACCAAATAACTTTTTTACAAAATCTACTTAAACTTATTATAGATTTTTAAGATTATACTTTTTAATTTTTTAATCACACTTTTAGAGTTTTTATAAAAATTGTTTTTGTAATCTAACATCAATTAAATATTTATCAATACTTTTGACGACATTCTTTAAAAAAAGAACTAATTTATATTGAAAATAAGGAAAATGAATAGTTTTATATTAAAAAACAAAAGTACTTTATTAAAACTAAAAAGAGGTTTTAATTCAATTTTCGGAATTGAAATTGTTAAATACCCTACTCATGAATTAGATAGAAGGATAAAACTTATAAAATCTTATAACATAGATGTTATTCTTGATATTGGTGCTAACATTGGTCAATATGGTAGTGAAATGCGAAACTTGGGATTTAAAGGTGAAATTCTTTCGTTTGAGCCAATGAAAAATGCCTTTAAAAAATTACAAAAAAATGCATCTTCAGATTCTAAATGGAGGGTTTTTAACTTTTCGTTAGGAGAACGTAATGGCGAAACAACAATAAATATCGCTAAAAACTCCGTTAGTAGTTCGTTACTAGATAATTTACCACAATTAATAGAAAGTGCACCAGATGCAGAATTTGTTGAAAAAGAAACAATCGAAATAAAAAAACTTGATAGTATTTTTGATTCTTTAAATTTATCAGGTAAAAATATTTATCTTAAAATTGACACTCAAGGTTATGAAGAAATGGTTTTACTTGGTGCTGAAAAAACATTAGATAAAGTAACTGGATTACAAATTGAAATGTCATTTATAGCGTCATATAAAGGTTCTATTACTTTTGATGAAATGAAAAATAAGCTTAACTTAATGGGTTTCAAATTATTGGCATTGGAAAACGGTTTTTATGATAAAAAAACTGGAAAGCAACTAGAAGTAGATGGAGTGTTCTTTAATGAAAAAAAAGAAGTAAGATTATAAAAACACATTTTTATTTAGTAACCATGTTTTTTAGTTTCAAATAAACAATCTTGAAAGTAAAACTTAATAATAGTTAAAATGTCAATTAAAAATAACCAACTAATAAAAACCGTTTGGAATTTAATACCTGAAGTACCCAAAAGAATTTTAAAAAGTTTTTTTTACAATAAAGAAACTTTTATTTTAAAAAACTCTTCTGAGGTGTTTAAGGATGTATATGAAAAAAATATATGGGAATCTAACGAATCAAATTCTGGTGGTGGTTCTATGCTAAAAGGAACAATTACAATCAGAGAGCAATTACCAATAATAATCTCTAAATATTCAATAAATAATATGTTAGATGTTCCTTGTGGTGATTACAATTGGATGAAAGAAGTGGATAAAAATTGCAATTATACTGGTGGTGATATAGTTGCCGAAATAGTAGCTAAAAACCAAAAATTATATACAACTGAAAAAGTAAACTTTATAAAAATAGATATAACAAAGGATGATTTAAAAAAGGTAGATTTAATCTTTTGTAAAGATTGTTTACAACATTTAAGTGACGAAAGTGTAAAAAAAGCAATTACTAATTTTAAAAAAAGTGGTTCTAAATATTTATTAGTAACCTCTTATCCGAAAACTTGGCGTAATCATAATATTTTAGATGGAGATTATAGACCTTTAAATTTATTTAAAAAACCATATTCTTTTCCTGTACCAATTATGAAAATTGTTGAAAAGTCTAAATTAAAAAATGTTGAACCCGACAAAACGATGTATTTATTTTTTTTAGAATCATTAAAAGAATTCTAATTTAGAATAATTTTTGTTTTAATTTGTTTGCATCTTTTTTTGAGTAAATTTAAAGAAAATTTAGTCTTAAAATTGATTTATATTATAAAAAGTAGTGATACTAATCTGTACTAAAAAAGTCTAGAAAAAGTTATTAGTCTTTAATATTTAATCTCATTTATTGCTTCTAATAAAATATTTAAGCTTTTTTCAAAATTAAATTTAAATATAATAATGTTAAATTTCTAATGGTTGGTATTGAAAATGTTTATTAAAATAAATACTATTATAAATTGAACTTCGCATCTTTAAAAAAAAAGTTTAAAATTTGTTATAAAGTTTAATAATTTATTATTTTTGCTAAAATTTTTAAATTTATGAAAAAAGTAATTGTTCCGGTTTTATTAGTATTGTGTTTTTTAACTTTTTCTTGTGGTTCTAAAGAAAAGAAAGATGATGAAGTCAAAGTTGCAGAAAATGAAACTGTTGATATGACTATAAAATTTAAATATGATAAAGAAGATATCTTTAAGGTTTATTATACAAAAGCTGAAAATGCAACAATAGATGGTTCATTAATGATGACTTTACCTGTTCATCCAAGTAATGATTATCAAGAAATAACTTTTGTTTTTCCTATTGGAGATTATCCAAAATTAATAAGACTTGATGTGGGCAGTAATCAAGAAGCGAAAACTATTGAAATTAAAAATATAAAAATTCAACAAGGAGAAAATGTTATTGATAACAGCGATTGGATAAAAACTCAAAATTGGTCTCCTAATGAGAGTTTAGTTTTAAATGAAAAGACTAAAAATTATAATATTACTGCTGTAAATGGGACTAAAGTGCCAGTATTTATGTCAAATATTATTATAAAAGATAAAATGGACAAATACTTTAAAAGTAGATAAAAAATAAAATTTGTAAAAAAAGGGCACAATATTAGTGCCTTTTTTTGTTGTAATTAAATAATAAAAACATGGGGAAAATCACTTTTATTGGCATTTTTAGTGTTATCTTCTTACTGTTATTTGTTTTTTTAAATGTTCCAATTTTATTAAAATTAACATTTGTATTAAACTTCATTTTTCTATGGATTATTACCTATTATAATATCTTTAAAGAAAAAAAATTTTCGCCTTTTTTAGGTGTTTTTATTGTTTTTAATTTGCTTTTTTTTGTAGTTGCTCCATTAATTCAAGTAGATAGTATTGTTTCCAAAGGATTTGATGAAGATGGAAAATATATTCAAGATTTTCCTTTTTCTGAAAATTTTGCTATCAGAGCTAATATATATATATTGTTTTTTAACGTGGTGTTTTTTATATCCTATATATATTTTAAAAATACTGTTATTAAAATTAAATCAAATTATAAAATTTCATATAATAATATTCCATTGATTTTAGTCATATTGGGGATTATTACTTTTTTAATAGTGATAATAAATATTCCTACAATAATTTTTCAATACCAAAATGAATTTTATAAAGAAGCCGAACAAACTTCTGTGGCAAAATATCTAATGGTACAAAAGTTTTTATTTTTCATTCCATTAACAGGACTAATATTATCATTTTACTATTTAAAAAATAACTCAAAAATCTCAAAAAATTACATATTTGTTATATTTTTTTTATTGTTTTTTTTAACTGTTTTATTTTTGCTTAAAAATCCACTAACTGAAAAGAGGAACACTTTAGGTCCTATTTATATTACTTTGATTTTTATTTTTTTTAAAAAATACTTAGATACAAATTATAAAATTGTAAGATTTATGTTTTTTTCTATGGTATTGTTATTTCCAATATTAACCATTTTTACCCATTCAAGAAATACATTAACTCAAATGATTTCTAGGCCAAATATATTGGTGGAAAACATTAAGTTACTTCATGTTACTGATGCATTTAACTCATTACATTATGATGCTTATCCTAATTTTTTAGCAACTATAGATTATTGTGATCAAAAACCTGTAACATACGGAGCACAACTTGGTCCAACATTTTTCTTTTTTGTACCAAGAGGTGTTTGGCAAAGTAAACCCGAAGTAACTGGTTTTAAAATAGGAAATTATCTAATCGATCGTTATGGTTTTAATTTTAATAATTTATCAAATCCATATATTTCAGAAGGATATATAAATTTTGGTTTAATAGGAATTGCTTTATTTGCTAGTGTACTTGCGCTAATTTTTGTTTCCTTAATAAGGTGGTTAAATGAAACCGATATTTTAAAATCAACATTTGCATTTTATTTTGCTATATATTTAATGTATTTTTTAAGAGGTGATTTGGCAAATGGTTTTGCTTTTATTGTAGCAACATTTTTAGCAATTATTGTAGTTCCAAAATTTTTATTTTTAATAATAAATTTTTATGCAAGAAAATAAAACATATATAGAATTGGTGAAATTTTCCTTGTTCTTGAATAGCTTCATATTACTATTTCCAAATAAATTTAAAATTTATCCAATTATATTACTTTTTTTGTTTTCATTAATTTTATACAATAAAACACAAGAGAAATCTACATTTTGTTTTAAAAAATTTATAATCCTAAGCGGTTTAATATTTCTTTATTTAATAAGTTATTTCTATTCTTTTAAAACAGAATATGCTTTTCAAAAACTATCAACAATGTCTTCATTGATAGCATATCCATTAATTTTTGGGATTTTAGAATGTTCAAATTTTATTTTTTCAAGAAAAGATTTTAGAACTATTTTTTTATGCTTTATAACCTCAACTTGTATATTTTGTGTTTTTAGTTTTTTATATTTTTGGAATCAAATATTTACTTTTAGCCAAACTATTATTCATTATTCTAACCTGATAAACATAGGATTAGAAAATTTATCAATTCATCCTATTTATTTATCTGTATATGTTGGAATTTCACTTCTGATGTTATTATACTTATTTAATAATACAGATAGGTTTTACATCAAAATGTTAAATCTTTTTGTTAGTTTATTTCTTATAATCATTTTAATGATTTTAATGAGAAAAGGACCTATTATTTATTTATTAATATGTCTCTTTTTCTTAGTTAAAAAATATTTGAAAATTAAAAAATCAATTGTTGTTGTTTTTACTGTTTTCTTATTAATGTATTTCAGTTTAAAAATAATACCAAAATATCAGGATGAAAATAGGTTTAATGATTTAACAAATAATTCATTGAATGAAAAACCAAAATCGTCAACAGCTATTCGTTATAGAATATATAATTGTTCATTTGAAAAAATATCTGAAAATCCATTTTTAGGTTATGGTGTTGGAAATGTACAAAATGCTTTAGAGAGTTGTTACAAGAGTAAAAATCTTGAATTAACTAATAAAAATTATAATTCTCACAATCAGTTTTTAAGTATTACTCTTACTATTGGCATAATAGGTTTGATAATTTATTTATTTTCAGTTTATAAAATTTATACTATTCTTAAAACAAATAGAACTGAAATAGGAATTTCAATTTTAATTTTTTTTCTTTTAAATTTCCTTACAGAAAATTTAATTGAAAGAGAAAATGGTATGTTAATATATTCTTTTTTAATAAGTCTGTTTGTTTATCAAAAAGACGAATCATATACATTTTTATAAAACTCATGAGTTTCTCTACTGCATTTATCCCAACTATATTTTTTTGATTCTTCAAAACCATTTGAAATAGTTTGTAGTCTAAAATCTATATTGTTTAATTTTACTATATGCCTGTCAAATTCTGATATACTTAAGTTATCCAACAAAAGTGCAGAATTTTGTGCAACTTCTCTAATAGTAGCATTATTTAGACCTATTACAGGACAACCTGCACGCATCGCTTCTACAACTGGAATTCCAAAACCCTCATAACTAGATGGATAAATTAGTGCAAGTGCATTATTATATAATATATTTAAATCTTCGTTTTTTATATCCTCTAAAAAATTAATTCTTTGAATAGATTCTTTTGTAAATAATTTAATCTCATTTGCATTCAATTTTCCTCCACCAACAATTACTAGTTTTAAATCTGTATTTGAATTAATTATATCAATAACAAAATTAAAGTTTTTATAATTTGTTCTACTTCCAATAAATAATAAATAATTATCCTGCAAATTATTATCATTTAAAAATTGTTTTTGATTTAAATTGTAAAATTTAATAGGGAAATAATCGTCACTCACTCCATTATAAATAATTTCGATACTTTGGTTATTGATTGTTGGGCAGAACTTTTGAAGATCATCATAAGTGTTTTTAGAAACACAAATAATACCTTTTGATCTTTTAATAGTATCATATTTTATTTTGTTATGTACTGTTTTTTTTAAAAAACTTGAATAATAATTATGTGTAAAATCATGAATCGTTGTAATTTCTATTTTGTTTTTACAATTTGTTAAATCTCTATAATAGCTTGAATGATATATAAATTTTTCATTACTTTTATAATTTATTGGCAAAATTCTTGATAAAGATTTAAAAAATTTATTATTATAAATTATATTTTCGGCTGGTAGATTAAGAAGACTTCTATGAAAATTTAAATTATTGCCTTTCATCTCTTCAAAAAAATTGATTTCATCATCATGATGTTTTATTAAAAATTTTGTCAATTCATACCAATAATTTGAAACTCCTCCATTTTGAACATTTGTGAAAATAATATTATCTAAGAAGATTTTCATTTTTTAATAAATTAGTTTTTGAAATTTAAATTTAAGTGTTACAAATTTATATTACTTTGATATAATAATAGTATTATTAAATGAATTATATTTCTAGTAAAAGAATATCTTTGCTTGTAACAAAATTTTGGGGTTAAATATGTCAAATAATTTATCAATTACAATAATTACTGCAAATTATTATCCCGAGGATTCTGCAATTGGTCTTTACACAACTCAACTTGCTAAATTTCTTTTCTCTAAGGGATTTACAATTAAAATAATAACAGGTTTTCCAAGTTATCCTCAATGGAAAATTTACGAGGCTTATCAAAAACATAATAAATTTATTGTAGAAAATATTGATGGTATAGAAATTATTAGATACAAACAATTTGTTCCCAAAAAGGTAAACTTTAAAGGAAGGGTTTTAATGATGATTGATCTTTTTTATGGGACTTTTAGAAATTTAAAAAAAATAAAGCAAACTAACCTAGTTATATGTATTGTTCCATTCACGGTTTCAATACTTCCTGCCCTTCGTTTATCAAAAAAAAAAAAATCAAAGCTTTGGATTCACATCCAAGACTTTGAGTTTGATTTAGCTTTAGATTCAGGTATTTTAAAAAACAATAATTTATTTTTAAACTTTTTTGAAAAGTGTATTACATCGTTTGAAAAGAAAATGCTTAATTCTGCTGATATAACAAGTAGCATAAGTTTTAGTATGTTAAAAAAAATTAAAGAAAAGTCTAATCAACAAAATCCTTATTATTTTCCAAATTGGGTTTCTTCTGAAAAAATTAATCCTAAATTAAGTTCTAATCATTCTATTATTGATAATTCGAAATTTACATTACTATATTCTGGAAACATTGGTGAAAAACAAGATTGGGAATTCTTAGAAAAATTATGTTTTTTAATTAATAATGAAAATAATATTGAAATTGTAATTGTTGGAAATGGTGGTTATGCAAGTAATTTAAAACAAAAACTAAATTCTTTTAAATTTGTAAAGTTTTATGAACCTGTTCCTTATGAGGAACTAAATAATTTACTTTGTTCTGCTGATATTCATTTTTTATTTCAAAAAATAAATGTTATTGATACAATTATGCCATCTAAAATTCTAGGAATGATGGCAAGTGCTAAGCCCTCAATTATCACAGGAAATATAAATTCAGAAGTGGCTACAATTATAAATCAATCTAATGGTGGTTTTTACTATTCTAATAATGATGTTCTTGAAGTCTTTAATGTAATTTTAAACTTAAAAAACAATATAGAAATTTGTATGGAAACAGGAAAAAAAGCAAGAGAATTTATATTAAATAAATTTTCTGAAGAGAAAATTTTAAATTCTGTTTATGATAAGATAAATGAAATAATTTTAAAATGATTTAAATTTATAACTTTTTAAACTCATTTATAGTTATTAATATTAAATCTAAAAACCTCCTCAACATTGATTTTATCCAAAACGATATAAGTTGTTCACTTGGCCGGAGTTTCATAATAATAGGATGGAATATATCGTAAATTTATTTATTTTACAAACTTAAAATAAAATTAAAAATTGTAATTTTTAATTTTACTTTTTACTCTCCTCAACAATTTTCTTATCCAAATCAATCTCTTCTTGTGGATAAATTTCTTCTTTGTTTTTTATTCGTTCATCGCCTCGCCACACAAAACCTCTTAGCTTTCTGGCGTTTTCTGGTAAATCTTTTTCTGGATAAATATCGCCATCTACATTATCGAAAAACGTAATGGTATCTATTTTACTTTTATCATCCATTAGCATATTAATTCTACTACTAACATTTTTATTTATACCAATCAACTCGTTTTTGTCGTTGCGCATGTAATAAATTACTTCAGTGTTTTTTACAACATCGGTTTCGTAAAGTCGATTGTCTTTAAATTTTCCGTATAAATTTAGTCCTTTTATTTGATTAAATCCTGGTCCAATAGTGTCTTTAGAAATAATAAAAGTATTGTTGAGTACTTTGAGTGAGTCTAATTTTTCTGTTTTGTTATTACCTATTAAGTGCATTACATCGCCAGTTAATTGCTTTTCAAAATTCCATAAAATTGGTTTTCCTATTAACTTTGTGAGCGCTATTTTTTGATTGGAATGAATAGAATCGCACTTTCCACTCATATCTGTTTTATAAAAACGTACATTTTTTTGACCTACTACTACTCTTTCTCCAACTTTACCAGTAACAATAATTTTTTTGGCATGAATAAACATCGAATCTTTTTCTATTAAATATCGAATTGATGCATGTTTGGTTATAAAAAGTGAATCTTTATTTTTATATACTTCGCCATAATGTCCTTTAATGATTGCTTTATTAATAGAATCGGTAATTTTTACATTATTGGTGCCAGATGCAAATTCTTTTCTTCTATCATAATACAAACTGTCGCCTTCAATGAGTTGGTCTTTATATTTTATGTATGATTTTTTAAGAAAATATCCTCTATTGGTTTTGCTATTATAATTACCATTTTCAGTATAAATAAAATTGTCTTTACCCGTAATTGTTGATGGTCCTTTTAAATAAGAATTTCCTTGTTGAGTAAGATAATCTAAATGATTAGACTTTATAACATACTCTGGATTAGTAAGCACAACCGATTCTAGAAACTGGTATTTTTTTTGTTTTACATAATACCTTCCAGATTTACTTACTAATGTGTTTTCTTTATTAACAATTGTTCCGTTAGAATTAAAGTACGCTTCTTGAATATTTCTATCAAAATATACCGTATCTGTAGTCATTGTTGACTCTGGAGATTGAATAACCACATTTCCAGTTGCATAAGCTATTTTAACATTACCATTATATTCTGCATACTTACTATTTAAAGTCAAGGTGTCACCTTGAACCATTTGTACTGCTCCAAATGCCTTTATATAATTTTCATCTTTATAATAATAAGCTTTATTGCAAGTCATTACTATGCCTTCATGATTCATTCTTACATTGCCTGTAAGTAATGTGGCGTTGGGAAGTTCAATTTCGTTTATATCAATAAAGTCTGAAGATTCGATATTGATTTTACTAGTTTTTTGAGCATAAAAAACTGCAAAATTTAATAAGGTGAAAATTAGAATTATTATTTTTTTCAATTTGAATTTGTGTTTAAATACTGTAATACAAGGTGTAAATCTATAAAAATTGAATTATAAAGTTTACTTTTTTAACATAATAAAATGATTGTGTTCTAATTTGATGTAATGTTATTATTTGACATTTTTTATAAAAATCATTGGGAAAAATTTTCTGAATTACATTTTTTTGATCACTCTTTTTTATTAAACAATGGTATTTTTCCGTTATAACGGAAAATTAACGTGTTTTTTTTCTGTTATAACGGAAAAATTACGGTTTTTAAACTTTCTTCCCAACTTTTTATATTAATTTTAAAAGTTGATTTAATTTTACTTTTATCTAAAACGCTATATTTAGGTCTTTGCGCTGGAGTTGGATAACTTGATGATTTTATTGGCATAACTGTAATTTTTATAGTATTGATTTCAAATATTTTTAAAGCAAATTCATACCAAGAACATTTTCCATCGTTAGAGAAATTATAAATTCCAAATAAGTTAGAAGTTGGAAGTTCTATGTTTTGGTCACTTCGACTGCGCTCAGTGTGACAAATTATTTTTATTAAAACTTCAGCTAAATCTACAGCATTTGTAGGTGTGCCAATTTGATCATTTACCACAGAAATTGTATCTCTTTCTGATGCTAATCTAAGCATGGTTTTCATAAAATTATTTCCAAATTGAGAATATACCCAAGAAGTTCTTATAATGAAATAATTATCTAAAATTGCTTGAATTGCTTTTTCTCCATCTAATTTTGTTTGTCCGTAAACTCCAGTTGAATTTGTAATGTCTTCTTCTGAATAAGGCACTTCGACTGCGCTCAGTGTGACAAAACGATCGCCGTCAAAAACAAAATCGGTAGAAATATGAAGTAATATAGTTTGGAATTCTTTACAAGCTATGGCTAAATTTTTTGCTCCAACAACATTTATTAAATGTGCTTTTTCTGGTTCACTTACTGCTTTGTCTACTGCGGTATATGCTGCGGTATTTATACAAAAATTAGGTTTAAATTGTTTAAAAACTTTAGTAACATTATCTAAATTTGTGATGTCTAAAAGTGTAGAATCACAAAAAACAAAATCAATATCAAGATAATTTTTAGATATAAATTGTATGCTTTGACCAAGTTGTCCGTTGGCGCCAGTTACTAAAACTACCATACTTTTTTAGCATTTTCTAAAGTTGGTAAAAATTTATCTTTCTCAGAAATTAATAATTCAGAAATTGGAAACTTCCAATCTATATTTACTGATTGATCATTATAACTTAATCCACCTTCGCTTTCTTTATTGTAAAAATTATCGCATTTATAAAAGAAAATTGCGGTTTCACTTAACACTAAAAATCCGTGTGCAAAACCTCTTGGAATAAAAAATTGTAATTGATTATCTGAAGAAAGTAAAACTGCTTCATACTGACCATAAGTTTCAGATTCTGGACGAATATCTACAGCAACATCTAGAACTTCTCCTTGAAGAACTCTAACTAATTTTGCTTGAGCATGTTCGCCTGTTTGATAATGCAAACCACGCAAAACGCCTTTCATTGATAAAGATTGGTTGTCTTGAACAAAATTTACTTTCTGTTCTACGCCTTTTTGAAATGCCTTTTCATTAAAACTTTCCATAAAATAACCTCTTTCGTCTCGAATTATTTTTGGTTCAATTATATAACAACCTTTTAGTTTAGTTTCTGTAAATATCATTTTAATGAAATGAATTGTTTTATAAAATCTCTCGACTGCGCTCCAGAAGACAAAAATTATTTTAATTATTCTTGCAACAAACTCATTAAATGAACACCATAACCACTTTTTAGTAATGGTTGCGCTAATGTTTTTAGTTGTTCAGCATCTATAAATCCCATTTTAAAAGCTGCTTCTTCAATAGCACCAATTTTTAATCCTTGGCGTTCTTCTATTACTTGTACAAATTGTCCTGCTTGCATTAACGATTGAAAAGTTCCTGTATCAAGCCAAGCTGTTCCTCTGTCAAGAATACTAACTTTAAGATTTCCTTTGTTTAAATATTCTCTATTTACATCGGTAATTTCTAGTTCTCCACGATGACTTGGTTTTATATTGGCAGCAATTTCTATAACTGAATTATCATAAAAATAAATTCCTGGAACTGCATAATTAGATTTTGGATGTTCTGGTTTCTCTTCTATAGAAAGTACTTTTCCGTTTGCATCAAAAGCTACAACTCCATAACGTTCTGGATCGTGAACATGGTAAGCATAAATAATTCCACCATCAGGATTGCTATTGGCTTGAAGTAATTCTGCCAAACCTGTTCCATAAAAAATATTATCCCCAAGAATTAAGGCAACTTTGTCGTTTCCAACAAACTCTTTACCAATGATAAATGCTTCTGCTAATCCGTTTGGATTTTCTTGAACTGCATATTCAAATTTACAACCTAGTTTTTTTCCATCACCCAAAAGTTGTTGAAATAATGGTAAATCATGTGGTGTAGAAATGATTAAAATTTCACTGATTCCTGCCCACATCAATGTTGAAAGTGGATAATAAATCATCGGTTTGTCGTAAATTGGCATTAATTGTTTGCTTACTGCCAATGTTAAAGGATGCAAACGAGTGCCTGAACCTCCAGCTAAAATAATTCCTTTCATGAGATTTAAATTTTAGATTTTGCAGTTTGTTTTCTATAAAATGATTTGAAAAAACTAATGAATAAAAACCCAAAAACTAATAAAATTGGAAGTACTAATTTCATTTTGTTATTAGTTCCTTTTGTGTTTTTAATATTTAAAACTCTACTTTTATCTTTAATAATTTTATCAATACTAATAAGTTGTGCTTTTTGATAACCAATTCCTGAAATTAATCCATTTTTGGTTCCTAGTATATCATTTAATTGTGAATTCTCATTGTAATAAACTAATTTATCGCTTTTCTGATTAGCCGCTGTAGTCGCTGTAAATTGGTTTAATAAAACATCTATTTGATTAATGATTATTTGATCTTCTTTCATTTTAATATTTATATTTTCAACAAACATTTTTTGTATTTTTTGATAATAATCATTTTTGTTTAAATACAATAAAATTGGGTCTATAAGATTTTTATTAGTTGTAAAACTTGAAGTAGATATACAAATAGTGTGTTCAGAATAATTTTTACTAGTAAGTTTATCTTTAATAACTTTATTAATGTCTCCATCTTCGGCTAAAAGCTTAACCAATTCAAAGTTTTGAGTGTTTTGGGCATTGCTAGCAACGGCGGTATTATTGTTTACAAAACTGTAAATATCAATAATTGGTTCCACTTTTATTTTTTTTAAATTTTTAAAATCTTTTATTCCAATAGCTTTTAAAAACACTGTATCATTTTGAGTGATTTTTGAGTTAATTAAATCAATTTTAGAATATAAATATTCTGTTGTCCCAAAATTAGGCGTGACAATAACTTGATTGTCAAAGGTTTTAATAGTTGAATCTAGCAAAAATCCTAGAAAGATACCAATAACAAATAAGGAAATAAATAAAATAAAATTCTTTTTTATAAATAACATTCCTTTAAAAATTTTAGTTGAAATTCCTTCAAAAAATTCTCCTACTTTTTTTGAAATTTGTCCTAAATCAATTTCTTGATCTTGATTATCATTTGTACTCATTTTTATTATTTGTTTACGTTGAAAATTTGTTCTAATATTTTAATTGTAATTAAATACGTTGGCTTCACTCCTGTTGTTCCTAATCCACCAGAAGCCAAAGTGCTTCCTGTTTCTAAAGGATTATCTGAAGCATAATAAGCATAACGCACTTTTACATTTGGATTGATGCTTTTTCTAATTTTTGAAGCGCTTTGAATGGCTTTTTGATAGTATGAACCTTCCATTTCTAGTCCGATTGCTGCCCAAGTAGATTCGTGAAAAAACTTTAATAAATCTCTGTTTTGCAATGATGTTCCTAAAACGGTAACCATTGGACCTTCAAAAACTGGAATGTCATTTCCTCTAAACATTGCTGCTGTGAGTTCGTTTGTAAACGAATAATTATCGGCTGTTCCTTCATTTATATGAGCATTCGGAATCATAATATCACCTTTTCCTCCTTCAAGTATTCCAGCTTTTCCCATTATAGAAACCGATTCTACATTGAGTAAAGTGACTTTTTTTCCTTCTTTGTAAGGTTTTAATAATTCGTCAATAGTTTCATAAGCTTGTTCTCCAAAAGCGTAGTCCATTACAATTAAAACTGGTGCTTCTTTACCAATTTTAGCTTTTGGAAATGCCGATTTTGCCCAGTCAATTTTGGCTGTATCAAATATTTGAACATCTATATTGGTTCCAGAATTGTCTGGTAATGAAATCATTCCTTGTTTTAGTGCAACTTCGGTAACTTTATCTCTAACATCGTGTGCACCTTGCTTGCTTAATTCTTCAAAAATAAAGAAATCTGATTTGTCTTTAAACTTAGTTTTGTGAACATTTGGAGCAAAAATAGAATTCATAACACTATGCATATTCGCACTAATTATATGAATTGGTCTTTCTAATAATTCGTTTTGTATCAACACTTCTTTAATATTGGTTGCCCAAATTTCTCCATGAATGTGATGACCAAGACGTTCTCTTAAAATTGGACTAAAAGTAATAGTACGTTTGTTATTTTCAACAACTTCTTCCATTGCTAGTTTTCCTAACCAATAAATAACATGAAGAAATCTGTCTGGTTTTTCAGATGTTCCAAAGGCATCATAAATTGATAAAACCTCAGCAAAAGTTCTTCCCAACACATTGGCTGTGTGCGAAATGGCTTTTTCTTTTTCTATTAAAGTAAGTTTCTTAGTTTGTAAAGCTGCTTGTTCTAATTTTTGCCAATCGCGAGTTACTTCGTTATTGTTTTCGTCAATTAAAACGCGGTCTTTTATTTTGTGAGATTCGATAAATATAAAAGTCAAATGCGTAAGAATATCATAAATATCTGATCTTCCACGAGTAATTTCTACATTCATTTGCTCTTCATCAATTCGGTAGCAATTTCTTCTACGTTTTGGTGGAACAATGGCTTGAAAATGCGAATTAGAATAACCTTCGTCTGACGTTAAATTGATGTAACGACATTCTTCAATTCCAACAGGAAGTCTTTCTATAACGTATAAAAGTCCTGATAATTCTACTTTTTCTTCGGCAATACTTCCATAAATTTCTGGTCTAAGTGCAAGTAAAGCTTCTCTTAACGTTTCTCCAGAAACTCCCATTGGTTTATAAAAACCACGGTTAAATAAATGTCTCATTGTAATGTACAATCGTTCGATAGCTGCAGACGATTCTTGCGCTCTTGAACGCGAAATGTTTTTAATTTCCTTCATTAAATTTTGTTTTCTAACCAGCAAATGTACGGTTTTTATGTTTTAATTGGTTAGAATTAGTGTTATTGCTGGCTCGTTTACTGTTATTTTATCGTTAGGATTTTCATTAGTATTAGATTTTTTATTCCATTTTCCACCAGAGAATGTATAAAATGAGCTTAGTTCTACTCTATTGTAAAGAAGTAAAGGAAAATAGTTAACTATTTTTTTTGTAGTGTTTGTATTGGCGTCTACTATTGTTTTTTCAACTTTATTTTTTTCTATTAATAATTTTTCAAAACCAACAAAAATTCCATTTTTAGGCATTTGTAATTTGAATTTTGTAACGTCAAAAATGTTTTTGGTAACTCCTTTTTTTACAGAAACTATAAAATCTTTGTCTAAAAATTCTGTGCTTGGAAAACCGTTATTATCAACACTATAAAAATGAATTTTAAACGACGCATTTTCAATTGAATTATCAGTAAAAACAGAAACTTTTTTAAGGTATTTGGTTTTCTTATACTTTTCTAAATATGGGAAAAATTTAGTGTCAATTTTTGGTCCATTATCAAATGCTTGGTAAGTTGCGTTTTTAGTTTTTCCAATTTCTATACTATTAGTTCCTAGTGTTTTAAAAATTACAACTTCTTCTAGTTGATACTCTGTTGGTTTTAATTTAATCTCTAGATTATTTTTTACAGAAACTTTTTTCTTTTCATATCCTAAAGCTGAAAAAATAAGTTTTTTATTAATTTCAGATGCGTTTATTGAAAATTCTCCGTTTTCTTCTGATGTAAATCCTGTGTTTTCATCTTGAACCCAAATGTTTACAAAAGATATTGGTTTGCCAGTGATGCTGTCTTTTACTGTGCCTTTTATTTGGGCTGAGAGTGAAAGTGAAAAGAAAAATATTATAATTGTAATTTGTTTCATTAATTTAATTTGTAAATGTAATTAGCATTGATGGCATCAAATACTTATCGTGATATTTTCTCATCAATAAATTTTCATAACTTTTTGGATTTTTCAAAATTTGCTTTTGAGTTTTAGTCCAGATTCCATTTATTGAAGATTGCCAAATAATATCTTTTTCTTCTGGCACATAACACAATTCTGGTTCAATTGTTATTGATTTTTGTATTATATTTTTTCCATTTTTATCCTTATATTTAAATTCAAAAGAATATTTATTAGTATCTATTAGTAATTTTTCAAATGAAATAAAAAAACCTTCCTTTGGAATTTTTAATTTGTATTCACTAAAATCAACTATGTTTTTATTTTTCCCTTTTTTTACTGAGACAATAATTTCTTTATCAAGTATACTTTCTCCTGGTGAACTATCTTTATTTAAACCTAAAATTTTAATTCTGATTTTTGCGCTATCTAAATGAGATTTGGTTAGAAATTTTATTTGTTTTAAAAAAGGATGTTGTAACATTTCATTATCTGGCTTGAAAAATATAGCAGAATTAATATTGCCAACTCCAACTCTAAAACCACTATAATCAAAATTTCCAACATGAATTTCATTGGTTTCCAATTTTTTAATAATTACAACTTCTTCTAACATATAGTCTTCATGTTGAAGTTTAATTTCGATATTTTTTGTTGATTTAAATTTTTTCTTTTTGAAACCTAATGCTGAAAAAATCAAATTTTTATTCTCTTGTGTATTTACACTAAATTTTCCTTTTTCATCTGAAGTAGTTCCAATATTTTCGTCTTGAACCCAGATATTAACATACGGAATTGGTGCGCCAGAAATACTATCCTTTACAACTCCTTTTATTTGGGCTGAGAGTGAGAGTGTGAACAGAAGAAAACCAAAGAGATATTTTTTCATACTATTTATTTAATACCTAACAGGTTTAAAAAACCTGTTAGGATAATTTATCAACAATTATTCTATCATTAGAAAGTCGCGGAATTTTATTTTGTCCACCCAATTTTCCTATAGATTTCATATAATCTTGAAATCCGTTTTTGGCAACTTTAGTTATTTTTAAAGTTTGTAATACGCTTCCAACAATTAAATCATCGTAATAGGAATTTTGTTTTCGCATAAAATTGTCAATTTGTAACGCAAATTCTTCAAGATTATTGGGTTCGTTTTCAAATTCTATAAACCATTCGTGATAGGGCAAACCTGCTTTTGGATTAATTTGTGGCGCAACTGTAAATTCGTTTACAGTTATAGTTGTGTTTTTCATCGCTTCTTGCAAAGCGGTTTCTACTTCTTTACCTATTACGTGTTCGCCAAAGGCAGAAATAAAATGTTTTATGCGTCCAGAAACTATAATTCTATACGGTTTTAGAGAAGTAAATTGAACTGTGTCGCCAATGTTGTATGCCCAAAGTCCAGCATTTGTTGAAATTATTAACACATAGTTTACATTTAATTCTATTTCACCAATTGTATATCGTTTTGGATTTTCTGTAAAAAACTCATCAGATTTTACAAATTCATAAAAAATTCCAGCGTTTAAAAGCAGTAACATTCCTTTTTCAGATTGTTTGTCTTGATAAGCAAAAAAACCTTCGGAAGCTGGAAATAACTCTATCGAATCTACTTTTCGTCCTATTAAATTTTCGAATTTTGCTCTGTAGGGTTCATAATTTACGCCGCCATAAATAAATAAATTGAAGTTTTTAAAGAGTTCTCCAACTGGCTTTCCTCCTTTTATATTTAGTTTTTCAAAATACATTTGTACCCAAGATGGAATTCCAGAAATAACAGACATATTTTCATTGATTGTTTCTTCTACAACTGCATCAACTTTGGTTTCCCAATCGTCAATGCAATTGGTTTCCCATGAAGGAAGTCTGTTTTTTTGCAAATATTTAGGAACAAAATGTGCTACAATTCCAGATAATCGTCCTAGTTTAATTCCGTTTTTTTCTTCTAATGTTGGACTTCCTTGAAGAAATATCATTTTGCCATCAACAAATTTTGCGTTTCCAGTTTCGTGAATGTAACTTAAAATGGCATTTCGTGCGGCTTCAATATGAAAAGGCATACTTTCTTTGGTAAGCGGAATGTATTTTGCGCCAGATGTTGTGCCAGAAGTTTTGGCAAAATAAAGTGGTTTTCCTTTCCAGAGTATGTTTTCTTCGCCATTTACAACTTTATCAACATAAGGTTTTAAATCTTCATAATCTCTTATTGGAACTTGCTTTGCAAATGCTTGAAAAGTTTTTATTTCTGCAAAATTATGATCTTTTCCAAACTGAGTATTTTGTGCTTGACGAATTAAATCTTGAAAAACTTTTTGCTGCGTTTCAACAGGATTGCTTGCCCATTTCAAGGTTTTTTTATGAATTTTCTTGGCAAATATTTTGGCTGCTATTGATTTTATTGACATATATTTAAAGACGCTAATTTTGTCACTAAGACGCAAAGTCGCAAAGTTTTTTTTAACTATTAAATTACAAAGTTTATTTTTTAGGTTTGGTTTTATTTAATTTTTCTGCTTTTATTCTTGCTTCTTCATCGGCAACTTCTTTTCTTAATTCAAGTTCTTCTTCTGTTGCTGTTAATTGTAAATCTGGTAAAGTATCTACAGAAATGGCAAGAATTGAATCTTTATTGACTTTAGCATATTCTAAATCGCCATTCAATACTTTTTTTATAGATTCTAAGTAAACTTCATTTTTTTTAATTGCAAAGGCAAGAGAATCTGATTTTAATGCCATTTCTGTTGCTTCTTTTCTTAGTTTAGAAGAGGAATATCCTGGAATATATTCTCTTAAAGGAGTAAAAGCAATTATAAATGTGGTAACTGTTATTATTAAAATTGCGCCAATTGTTGCTACTACAAAAACATTAATTAAATTTAATTTAAACGAAAATAATTCCTCGAAAGTATCTTCATTTAATATAATTAATCTGTTTTTGGTAAATAGTTTTTTCTTTAATAATTTTTTTTTGAGGCGTTTTTCAGACATAGCTTTTGATAATATACAAATATAGAAAAATTAGTTGTTTACATCAATTTCAATTAAATTTTAAGCTTATAAAGTCTGTTTTTTATATCTATTTTTGTGTTTTAACGAAAATTAACTATAAATAATTTGGTTAAAAATAAAAGAATGTCAATTTCTTTTTACCTTTGTAGCTTGTAACAGATTACAAATTTGCGAAAGCATTTAATTTATATGTCATGGGAAGAATAGGAGCTACAGAAATAATAGTTGTCTTAGTGATTGTTTTACTACTTTTTGGTGGGAAAAAAATTCCTGAATTAATGAAAGGTTTAGGTAACGGAATTAAAGAATTTAAAAATGCTTCTAAAGAAGAAGCTGCTTCAACCAATACTTCAAAGAAAGAAGATATTAAAGAATAGTTTTTACTTTCTTAAATTTAAAATTCCAGATTTCAATATTAAAATTGAGATTTGGAATTTTTTTTGCATTGATTATTATGGTAATTGAGGTTATTTTTTAAAGATTTTAAATAGAATTTTTTAAGGTAAATTAATTTTAATGTTGATTTATAATTTACAAAAACCATCTTAAAAATTGACTTTGTTTATAAACTTAAAACATATTTATTATGTAATTTCTAAACTTTTAATAGTTTAGAATATTTATATTTCATCAAGTTCATTAATAATTTTTTCTTTTATCTCTTCCCAACTATTTTTTACAAGCATTATTGGCGCTTCCTCTTTATTGGCATCTTCAAAATAGGATAAACTTTTTAAAACCATAAAGCTAGATCCATCCTTAAATTTTTCATCATAAAAAGTTAGCATTTCCTTAAGTTCAAAATCTTTTAAGAGAAAAAATAAATCAATAAAATCTTTTTTGCTTCCTCTACCAGAAACTGCATTTAACTTCATTGCGGCTATATCTTTTTTTGATACTAATCTAATATTTTTTTCAACAATTATTGGTTCTAAAAGTGGGTATTTATAATTAACAAAATCCACTTTAATCCCATCAATTGATGTAATTAATATATTTTTGCTTTTTTTTATAATAATAACTTTTCCAAACTTGGATAACTCATTTATAAATTCAATTTCGTCAATTTCTGCATTACCAAACATATCAATATCTATTGATAACCTATGTCCTATTTGTAAAGATAATGATGTTCCTCCAACTAAATTAAAATCTGAAAAAACTTCAGATTTCATAATTTTATTTAGGAGTTCCAAGAGTTTTGGATTAACTGATTGTGTTTGTAGCATCTAAATTGTGTTTTATCTATCTTGAAAAAGTGAGCCAAATAACTTAAAGTAACCACATCAAGTGAACGAAATTGTAATGTTTCCTTTTTAATTTCATCTAAAGTGTACACTTTTTGTAAAAGTTTCCAGTCTTCAAGTTGACCAAACTCTACAATTTTATAGATAATTTGAGATTTAGACTTAGAAAAGTCTAATAGAGAAATATCTACATCCCAAAAGAGATATGATGAAAAATTAGTTATTTTAATTTCGTTATTCATTTAGTTCAAAAGTAATAATTAAATCTTGTTTCAATGTATTTGTTTTAATTATTACAAAACCATTGACAATTGAATTTGATTCTTGTACAATTATATTTTTAAAATGTATAAATTTCTAAAATATCGTTTTCTATTGGATTAATAAATGATGTGATACTATTTTTATTTTGTAGTATTAAATTAGAAATTTTATTGGTATTTAGATTGAAAGTTTTAAGGTAAATTAACTTAGGTGGCGCTTTTTTAAGAAGTACAATTTTTTCAAAATCATCATCTTTAGTTACAATTGTGTATCCATTTGCTTTTGCATAATTCCAAATAGAACTATCATTTTCAGGTTGATTTATTTTCAATGAATAAACATTAATTACTTCTGAAAAAGCAAAAGTTTTTTTATTAAACGCCAAGAAAGATTTTCATCTAAAAGTAGTTTCACGAAGCTAAAGCTATTTTAGTTACACTTTCTCTATGAGCGGCAAATGATAAAGCAGACAATATCTTTTCACTGTCTAATTGAGGAAAATCTTCAATAATTTCTTCCTTTGACATTCCAGAAGCCAAATAGGATAAAATATCTGCAACTGTAATTCTAGTATTTACAATACAAGGTTTACCGCTTCTTATTTCAGGATTTACCGTAATGTGTTTTAGTAAATTTTCCATGTTTTATTATTTACATCAAATATAATCAATTTTTTATAAAACCATCGTCAATTGAATTCGTTTTCTATCTTCGATAACAGTTTGAATTTAATCGATTAACTTTGAAAGGAAAACTTAGTACAACTCAATTGCTTTTTGTAATTTTTCAAAAATAACATCTTGCAATGTTTTTGGACTTAGTACTTTTACTGAATTAGCAAATGAAAGGATCAGTTTTTCGAGTTCATAATTTGGGATAACTTTTATTTTTATTTCCAAACCATCAATGTTATTTTTGACGATAGTTTGCGTTGGGTGTATTGGTTTAGTAATTATATAAGGTGCTTGACTTGGCGCAAACCATAACGAAATTAACTCTAATTTTCTATCTGCTGCTTTGGTGACACCCACAATATCATAAAAATAATCTTCCCAATCAGTTTCTGATTCTATGTAAATAAACTTTGATTCTGCGACAGATTTGATTCGATCCAAAGCCATATTCCAAAATTGGTTTTGCATAAATTCATTATACCCAAATACAAACCAGCGGCTGTTATATTGCTTGAGATAAAATGGATGAAAAATGATTTCATATGGGTCAGGATTTTTAAAATCTTGGTATAAAATCGTTAAAACTCTTTTGTTGACAATGGCATTGAACAAAGGTGTGATGTGTTTTGAACCTTCATAATCGAGATTGTTATCAAACGACATGATTTCTTTTTCGAGATTAATAATGCCAAGTTTTTTTTGGATAGTAGGAATTACTTCATCAATAAAACCAAAATCTGGAAGGCCTTGAAATCTTGATAACAACTGCAATGATGCTTTTATTTGGCTGATTTCAGTTTCGTTTAATGGCGCATTTTGAATCGAATAACTAGGGTCATCATAGCTGTAATATTTAGCTTTCCCAACAGCTTTTTTGGAAATTGGTGCATTATAAACCCGATATTCTAAGTCTTTCAAATCTTCAAAAAGTTGGGTTTTGCCAATGCGCATTGGCTGTTGCGTTTTCGGATGAATCTCATCGGCTAAAACTGAATTAACTTCGTCTAACAAATTTTGCCAAGTGTACAATCGACCAAAGTTTCGCAGACATTTGTCCAAAGTTAAATACCTTATTTGTGCTTTTTTATTTACAGACATTATTAGTTCAGTTTGACTGAACAAATATATGACATATTTGCATTGAAGTAATAAAATAACCGAATAAAATTAAATTTTTATCGGTTCAGTTTGACTGAACTAATGTGTTACATCTTTGCAACATCAAACAAATACAACTGTAATTTATGTGTAATAAAAACCAAAACAACAATTTGAAACAGAATGTAGAAATGGTATACATTACTAAAGCAAATGCAAAACGTATTTTGTACAAAGCAAACATTAGCGATGTCAGCAAGATTGACGATGTGGTTTTTGATAAAGAAATTTACTTTCTGAGCAGTTTTGAAAAAAATTATTTGTTGCACATGAAAACGCTTTTGAAAAATCCTGAACAATATTTTATCGAAATTTATAAACCTGTTGTAAACAAAGATACCTATTCTTTGGTTTATGAAAGCCCACTGCCGCCAGCGTATCATGCTGATGTAAATTGTAGTCGGTTGCAGTCAACATTCAAAAATTTTGAAGTTCCACACGAAATAAAAGACCGTGTGCGGGCAAAAGCCGAAAAGGAAGGTAAAAACACCACTGAAATATTAGAATTGGAAAAGCAACAAGTGGAAATTTTTAGAACTTGGTTTAAGAAAAATTTGCATTCATACAACTGTGATATGAACGAATTTTTGAAGCAATTGGACATTAGATGGAATGTGCAAAGAAAAATTACAGAAATTGAACTAGGCAATTCAGGCATTGAGGCGATTGAAAATATGGATTTAGAGGAACTGCACAGAGAAATTAACAAAATTATTACGGCTGCAGGAAAGTTTTTTAATAACAATCTCGACAAGCAACAAGTGATCAGACGTTTTCAAAAACTTACTTTTTTAACCTACAAACCAGATGAAATTTATAATAACGATACCGAATTGTCGGACGCTGAATTGAAACAATTTTTGAAAGAGTATGACCAAAGTTTCAAAAAACCAGTGCAACAACTTTTGATACAATACTACCGTGTGAAATACAATACAAACTTGACTTTTAGTGGTAAACTGCTTAAACAATTGCAATTTGTGCCTTGCGCAAGTTGCCATGGCGAATCTTTGTTTGAATTATAATGAGTTAAAATAAAACAAAAAAATCGAACGGAAAAAGCAAACAAATAATTATATTTGGATTTTATAAAACATCAAAATAAAAGCAAAAAAAACATGAAAATAGGAGTTAAAAATTTTAGGGTTTTTGAAGAAATGGCCGAGTTTGAAATACGCCCTTTAACTATTTTGGTGGGACCAAACAACAGTGGCAAAAGCTCGTTTACAAAATTGTTGCTGTTGTTGAAAAATGGTTTTGGGTACCTAAATTTTAAAGCACCTGGCGACCACAAAATTGACAATTATAAAAACGCTATAAACAGAGATTCAAAAAGTGATGAAATTACTTTAGGGTTTAATTTTAGGCATCATTTTTTTGATATTGAGCCATTGTGTGAGATTACTTATGTTGATGCCCATACAATAAGTAAATTTAACGTTTTAAATGATATATTTCAACTTGAATATGATGTTAAAAGTCAGGATAGTTTTGATAAAGAAAATTTATTGGGAAATCAAAATATGGGATATGATGTTAAGATAAAAGCTCAAGAATTAATTGAGTTTTGTAAAAACATACTGCATAACAAATTAGTACAAGAAGCTGACAGTTTTCCTTTTGATATTTTTAATCTAAATGAAGTCGTAGAACACAAGCAATTTTTTATTAAAAATATGAAGGAAAAGGACGACGGTTTTAAATATGATTTGAATATCGAAGATTACTTCCATGCAATCAATTTAGGGGATATTCAGCACCTTTTTTTAATACTGAGACTAGCAGAAACCTACAATAAATTGATGGTGCACAAAGCACCATATTTGTTTTATGATTTATACATTGATGGTGAAAATGCAACTGAATTTTACAAAGAAAAATTATTTGCATTTCAAGAGAATTTCTTCTCCAAAATCTCAAACGGTTTTTGTGAAGATCAAATTAGTTTTAATTTTCGTTGGGACTCGTTTCTACAATTTTTTGGAGAACACTATTTAAAACGAAAATTAAATATCTTAATAGAAAAAGAATTTGAAGGATTATTTCAAAACAGTATCGAATTGAAATATTCAACTTTAGGTGAAATTCTTTTTAAAGAACATTTATTTACCATAAATAAATTTCAACCACCAAATTATGGTATAATTACAGTAAAACTTTCATTTATAGAGTATTTATTTTATGAAATGTTTGATGATTTAAAGGCTTTGGAAAGTACAAAATTTTTGAGCTCAAAACGAGGCAGCCAGCAACGGGTTTTTCTCGAAAACGATTATTCTTTTGAGTTGTTTAAAAAAACTCAGTCATCCGTTAAAAAATATTCTAGCAGCCTTTTTGATGTTTTCTCTAAAGATAATATGACAGAAGAACAATTTCATAATGATATACTAAATATTTTTGGCATTAAGGGCGAAATAGTTATCAAAACCTTCGAAGATGTATTGTCGGTTTATATTAAAAATGGCGATTTAGAAGAAAATCTTGCCGACTTAGGGCTTGGTTTCTCGCAATTGGTGCCACTAATTTTATATTTTAAAAAGGATGTTGGATTTACTAACACCATAATCATCGAAGAACCTGAAGCCAACTTGCACCCAGCGTTGCAATCAAAACTTGCCGATTTGTTTGTAAAAATAAACGAATATTTTCCAGAAATTAATTTAGTTATCGAAACGCATAGCGAATACTTAATTCGCAAACTGCAATATTTGGTGGCAAGCAGACAAGCCAAATCAGAAAATTGTATCATTCATTATTTTAACGCCAACGAAAATGTAACGCAAAACGAACCCAAAGTAAAAGCAATCGAAATTGTGGAGGACGGCACTTTGAGCGACCATTTTGGCTCTGGTTTTTTTGACGAAGTATATTTGCTGCAAGTACAAATGCGGAATTTTTTGAAACAAAATGCTAATTAAAAAGCTATGAAAGTCTACTTAGATACCGCTTTTTTAGAAGCTTTTGAAAACGATATTGACACGAACAATCAATCTTATAAAATCGTATTTGACATACTCACAAAGTATCCGCAAGTTAAAATTTATAGCGCAATTTCAGATGAAACTCATGAAAACCCTTATTCTATAAAAAATAAATTTCAAACTTTAGCCGGTTATTATGCAGCTGGCGATCATATAATAGAAATTGAAAATATAGAACAAACATTACTCAGCAATCAGTTTGATGCAGATTTGATTTTTATGCGCAACGAAAAACCTTGGTTTACTGATGCACAAAAAAATGGTGTTTTGTGTTTTTCATTTGACAATTATAAAGATAAAATTAGCAAAATTCTAGATGATTATCATTACAAAATTGATTTGACTGATCAAGAGTATTCTTTTAATTGGGGAAAACTCAAGTTTTTAAATCCGTTAAATCATTTGATTATAGGCGACAATTATATTTTAATAGATGCAATAAACCGAAAAAAGGAAGAAAATTTGTTTAAACTATTACAAGAAATAAAACATTGTAATAACGATGATTTTAGTATTGATATTTACACAATAGTTCAAGAAGATAAACACGATAAGAATTATTCATTAAACCAATTAGAAAACAAGGTAATACCGTTACGAAATATTTGCAGCACAAACATAATCAATATTATTTCGGTTAAACCCATTGACTTTCATGACCGAGTTATAATATCTAATTTTCAATTGATAGAATGCGGAAAAGGATTTAATTTGATACCCCACAAACCATCAAATTCTCAAATCATTTCATCGACAATTTTTGAATTATACACTTATAAAAGAATGCTTAATTTAAAAAAAGCATACAGCAATCATTACGAAAAAATGAAAACAAATAATCCATATTTTACAACAATTTATAAAGTTTAAAAAATCTATGACCAAAACCAATATTTCGCTAAGTAAAAAAAACTTCATCATTGATGGTTTTCAAAAAATGAACCTCTCAATGCTTGAAGTAACATTAGATGATGACAAAACTTATCAAAACGAAAGCAAAATTGATTTTTTAAAAAAAATAGAAAAAGCTTTTGATAAATTTAAACAAAACGGAAATACAGAACTCAAGGCACACAAATTTGTTTGTGAAGTATCGTATGAATTCAGCACAACTTTTCAAGGATATTCGTTTGTTGGAAATAACTCAAAAAAAACTCTTATTTTGATTTTTGAAGAAACAGAAACCAATGTAGAGAATATTTATGATTGTAATGGAATGGAAATTAGCGATCTTTTGTCAACAATTTATCAAACAGCAGATTGTAGTATAACAAACGCTGAGAAAATAAATGAAATATCAGCTATTGATTATTTAGTTTTAAGCCAAAAATGCATGGCTGCTGTTACTGAAATTCAACATTTTGAAAACAAAATAATCAATAAAACCATTTATTTATCATGGTTAGATAAATACCACGTTTTGAATAAATCATTACAAAATACAACCTTTGATTGTGGTGGATTTAGAAGATTCACCTCGCTTTACGAAAACTTAAATCATTTTAGAAAGATTTTAGAAGAAAACATTAACGCTAAAAATGCAATTGAAGAATACGAAAAAATTTTGCCCGACGATGAAAACAAACTTTTAAAATGGTTGGTTGCAAATGAAGAAATGTATAACAAGTGTTATTCGATGTATTATCTTGATGACGACTTTACAAATTGCTTTGATGAAGACATTGATGAAGACATTGATGAAGATTTAGAATTTTACAGGTTATACGATTCAAAAATAAAAATTGATTTAATTGATTTTAAATTTGTGTTGCAGTTTCTAGAATATTTTGAGTTTCCTCACCAAGAGTATCTTGCAAAATATACAACTTTTACAATTGAGCAACAAAACGAATATCACAATGATTCAAGCCATCCGCTGTGGGATGCTGTATATTCTTTAAAATATCATTTGCAACAACGAGGTTTGCTGTAAATTGGTTAGATGTTTTCTGTTATCTACAAAACCATCGTCAATTGTATCCTTTTCCTGTCTTCATCAACCTCAACCACTTTTACGGTAACATGTTGGTGCAACTTTACAACTTCATTTACATCGCTTACAAATCCGGCTTTGAGTTGCGAAATATGAACTAAGCCACTTTCTTTAATTCCTATATCAACAAAGCAACCAAAAGCTGTAATATTATTCACAATTCCTGGTAAAATCATTCCTGTTCTAACGTTTTTTATGGATGTTACACTTGAATCAAACTCAAAAACTTTGGCAGATTTTCTTGGATCTAATCCTGGTTTTTCTAATTCTTTTACAATGTCTTTTAAAGTTAAAATTCCAATTTCTTTGGTAATATAATCTTCGAGTTTTATTTTAGAAATTTTTTCTTTATTAGCAATTAAATCATTGGTTTTTAATCCTAAATCTTTTGCCATTTTTTCAACAATTCCGTAAGCTTCTGGATGAACTGCCGAATTATCTAACGGATTCTTACCTTCTTTAATTCTGATAAAAGCCACGGCTTGTTGGTATGCTTTTTCGCCCAATCGTGGTACTTTTTTAAGTTGTTTTCTATCTTCAAATGCTCCGTTTTCTTGTCTATAAATGACAATGTTTTCGGCCATTTTTTCTCCAATTCCAGAAACGTAACTCAATAATGATTTGCTTGCTGTATTGATATTAATTCCAACAGAATTCACGCATCGAACTACAACAGAATCTAATTCTTCTTTCAATTTTGTTTGATCTACATCGTGTTGGTATTGTCCAACTCCAATAGATTTTGCATCTATTTTTACTAATTCTGCTAATGGATCTGAAAGTCGCCTTCCAATAGAAACTGATCCACGAACAGTAACATCATAATTTGGAAATTCATCGCGAGCAATTTTACTTGCCGAATAAATTGATGCGCCAGCTTCTGAAACTACAAATACTTGAATTGGTTTGTCAAAAGCAATTTTTTTAATAAAAAATTCAGTTTCTCTTGAAGCTGTTCCGTTTCCGATAGAAATGGCTTCAATATTATAGGCGTTTACCATGGATCGGATTTTTTTCATCGCCATTGCATCTTCTTTTTGTGGTGCGTGCGGATAAATGGTTTCGTTGTATAATAAATCTCCTTTTTCGTCGAGACAAACTATTTTACAACCGCTACGAAAACCTGGATCGATGGCTAAAATTCTTTTCTCGCCCAATGGTGGCGCCAATAATAATTGACCTAAATTATTAGCAAAAACATCAATTGCGGTTTTATCAGCTTTTGCTTTGGCTTCTTGCAAAGTTTCGTTGGAAATTGCTGGTTCTAACAAACGTTTGTAACTGTCTTTTATGGCTATTTCTAAGTGTGGTTTTGCTTCGGAACGCTTGTTAGTTATAACATTTTCTTCTATAAAATCTAGCGCTTCTTCTTTTTCAATTTCAACATTTAATTTTACAAAACCTTCGCTTTCGGCTCGCAACATTGCTAATAATCTATGAGATGGCGCTTTTGAAATTGGTTCAGCCCAATCAAAATATTGAGAGAATTTTTGAGCAGCTTCATCATCTTTTTTTACTTTAGAAACTTTGGTAGAAACTATTGCATTTCGCTGAAATAATCTTCTAAGATTTTTTCTAATGTAACTATTTTCATTAATCCATTCGGCAATAATATCTCTTGCGCCTTGCAAAGCATCGTCTTCATTGGCAACGTTTTTATTCAAATATTTCGACGAAATAAAATCGATATCATCGTTTCCTTGCGCCATTATTATTTTTGCCAAAGGTTCTAATCCGTTTTCGCGAGCAATATCGGCTTTTGTTTTTTTCTTCTTTTTATAAGGTAAATACAAATCTTCAATTTCTTGTAAATCGAAAGATTTTTCAATTTTAGCTTTTAACTCTGGCGAAAGTTGACCTTGTTCGTCTATAGTTTTTAAAATACTTTCTTTACGTTTTACAATTTCGTCGTATTGTTTAGCACTTTTAGCAATATTTTCTACTTGAACCTCATCTAGATTTCCTGTTTGGTCTTTTCTGTAACGAGAAATAAACGGAATTGTGCAGTCTTCATTTAGCAATTTTAAAGTTGCTTCAATGTTTTTATCTGCTGTATTTACTGTTGATTTTATGAATTGTATTTGGTTCATTTTGTTGTTGTTTTACCGCAAAGATGCAAAGGTTTTCGCAAAGTTCGCAAAGATTTTTAAGTTATAAAATCTAAATAATTATGTTTGTTATTTACTTCAAACGTACCTTCTGGATAAGCTTTTGCGAAAGCGGTAGGAATTTTTGCCATTCGATTTCAATTTCTTTAGAATCAAAATACAAAATATAATAAAAAAATGTAAATTCGGTCAGTATGTTGACTAAATTAACGTTAATTCGGTCAGTGCGTTGACTAAATTAACGTTAAATTGGTCAGTTAAATTAAATAAACTTAAATATCAGAGCGCTTTTAATACCAAACTAGCTTTAGTAAAATCTGAAGATGCATTGATTACTTTTCTATACTCTTCATAGTTAGCTTTAGGATAATTAATGGCATTATAAGCTTCTAAAACCTCAATTATAACTTGATTTCCGTTAATGGTAACTGTTGATTTAAAGGAACAATTTTTATCTTCATCACCAGCCATTTTTTTATCTATAACTAAATCTGAATAACTTTCAATTTTAAATCCTGCAGGAATTGTTACAAGAATTTTGTGTTTATAAATTTTGGCATATTTTAAATCTACATCAAATTTTCTAGTTGTTTCTTGGTATAAATCGCTTTGATCGCCAATAACTTTTCCAATATTTAATAAAATTAAATTTCCTGCATTTTCTTGCAACGTTTCGTTTATAGTAGTTTTTAAATTGGCTACAAAAGGTGTATTTGTATAATTATTTTTAAACTCTAAATTTAAAAAATCATATTGGTCTAATTTTAAATCTATTCCGCTTAACATTCTACTTTTTAAATAATCTGTAAGTTCTTTTTCTTCTTCGTTTTCTTTTAAATATTTAATATAATTTCTATTCATTTGACCTTCATAACCGGTGTTAGAATAGGTTTTTTCTAAAGAAATTTTAGATAAATCGTCAGATAAAGTAACGTTATTCATCGTTTCAATTACTGTAAATGATGCTGGAGCAATAGGAAAAACCATATCTGAAACGGAATTCGATCTTACTTTTTCATACGTTTTAGCATTACTTCCTTGAACTTCATACATTGGATAACCATAAGATAAATACTTTTCATATGGCGAAACAAATTTTTGAGTTTCTGTAATGTAATACATAAATTCGTGAGAAAGCGGTACAACAAAAGTACTTGCATCTACATCGCCCATAAAACGAGACATTCCTATAACAACTTTAAAAGGTATGTCTAGTTCTTTAAAGCAATATCCGTATAGATCATAAATATCTGAAGCATTTAATTTTAGTTTTCCGTTATTAAGGTTTTTTAATTTTTGCGCTTTTTCTCCTTGCCATACAAAATCAAAGTTTTCTTTAATATACTCGTCTATCTTTAAAACTTTTTCATCAGTTGGTAATGATTTTAAATTTAATTTTGTTAAAAACTCCTTAGCTTGGCTCTTCTTAAAATAGATAAAACTTGGTTTTGAAAAATATTGCGGTAGAAATGAATACCAACTATACGTATTGTAACCAGAATATAAACTATATATTACTTTGATTAAATTTTTAACATTTTTAGAATTATTTTCTTCAACATATGGTGGTAAATTGGTTGCTTTAGACGTGGTTTTTCTTTTAATTATAGTTTCAGAAAATTCTGGAGAACAAAATCTTTGAAAACTAACTCCATCATTTGTGGTTGAAAATTCTGCTTCAAGAACAGGAACATCTTTTTGAAAAACCTCAACACCATAAGCATTTGGGTTTTCTTTTAAAATAAAATAATATTCTAAAATATCTCCTGCTTCTACTCCTTCAAATACGATTGATTTTACTTTATCAATTTCTGTTTCTACTATTTTGTCTTCGGGTAATACTTTAATTTCGCCATTAGGTTTTATAATTCTTGCATGAAAATCTCTAAGCGTTCTAATGTAACCGTTGTCTTCTGCTTTAATTTTATTGTACTTGTTTATTTCTTCTGCTTTATTGATTTTAATTGCAAAATGGTTCATTACAAATGTTGCAAATGCATATCTTCCTACTCTTGTATGAATCCATCTTTTGTCAAATAAAACAACTGCTGGTTGGTTTTTATGTTCTTCGGGAATTTGTTGAAAAACTGGTTTTTCATCCCAAGAATAACTTTTAATTTCTTGAGATATTGATGATAAACTAAATAGTAATGCTACTATAAAAAATAATTTTTTCATAAAGTTAAAAGTATTGATTGGTTGTATTGCTTGTTAATTGTTTTTATAAAATCGTTCCACTTTTCAAACTCAGTTGTATTTAAAAGTAGTTTTTTAGAAATGATTTTTTGAGTGACATTTATGTTTTTATCTTTAACTAAATAATTAATTTCTACTGTTCCAAATTCATTATCTAGTTTAAAATTTTGCGGTAAAAACTCAATTTTTAAATCGGCAGGAATTTCATAATTATAATTTACATCTATTTGATAAGCATAATTTTTTTCGATAGCATATTTTCTTTTTTCAAAATCTACAGACGATTCTTTTAAAGGAAAAACTAATATTGGTTTTAAAATAATTTTACCATTTACTTTTTTTATTGCGTCGTCAAGCTTTAATTTATAAGTTGCTTTTGTTGGTAATTCTTTATAATCATTTTTAATAGTTTCAACCGTTTCCAACATAATTTTAGGATTAGAATAATTTACTGTGCTCTTCCAAATTTCTTCTTCTTTGTTACTGTATGTAGATAAAGTATTTAAAAAGTCGCTTTTATTAAATCCTGAAATTAGTATTGTAACATCGCCTTGCAAAGCATTTTCAACAATTTTTAAATTAAAATTTAGGTCTCTTTTATTTTTTTCTGGTGATAAAACTGGTATTTGTTCTATTGCAAATTCGCTTTCAGATTTTCCAATTAATGCTTCTTTTCCTTGAATCATTGATGTTGGATAGGTAAAGGGACAAAATTTATCTGTTGCATCTAAAAAATAACTTTTACCATCAATTGAAACATTGGTAATCATATGATTGTCTACTTGAGGAGTTGGAACTTCGTCATATTTATACGGTTTATCTCTTGTTCCTATCCAAGTTAAACTAGATTTTATATTGGCAATATGCATCATTTCGTTCAATAAATTCGCCATGTCTTTACAGTCGCCATATAATTTAGAATGAATATCGGCAGCTTCTCTTGGTATAAATCCGCCCATTCCGTTTTCAAAAGCTACATAATGAAGATTTTGTTGTACCCATTCGAATATTGCTTTAGCTTTTTCAAATTCTGTTTTTTTATCTTTAATAATTTCTAACGTTTTGGTTTTTAAACCATTTTGATCTGTTTTATTGATGTCTTTTACCAATTTAGAATACCATTTATAAAGACTTTCTTTAGAATTTAAAAGCTCTTCTTTTTTTCCGTTGCTGTCGTATTTTTTTATGTAATAAATAATATGCGGAACAACATACAATGCATTTGGCATATCTTCTTCTTGTTCAAACTCTGGAATTTCTTTGGCTTCCCAAGTATAAACATCATTTTCGCCATCATTGGTTTTTGTAAATATGATTTTATCTTGAAAATTTCCAAATAATTTATATCCAATTTCTATGGATGGATTGCACTTTATTTGAAATTTAGTAATGTCTGTTTTTAAAACATTTTGAAATTTAAAAGGAGATAAAAATCTAGGTTCCAAAATTTTATTTTTAAAAGAATATTCAATGGTAGAATTGTCTTCTACAGATGGCATTACAAAGTATTTAAACTTTACATCATCTTTAAAAATATTTTCGTTTTGAGCTTGATGAACAGATATTGAACTAGAATATAAAATGAAATTTTTATTGTTTTTTAAAGTAGTTGTAGTTCCTTTAATGTTAGAAATTTCATTAAAAGTGTCGTACGGAATTTGAAAAGAATATTCATTTACATTCTTACTTTTGGCAATAGATCGTTTCTCAGAAAAAAGTGTTTCTATTTCTAATTTATTATTTTTATCAGAAATAAAAACGGTTTCATTTTTATATATGACTTTAGATTTATCTTGAGAAAATAATTGTGCAGAAATTAAAATTAATACTAAATATTTTTTCATATTCTTTTTTTGTAAAAATATAAAAATTATAATATGATTTGTAAGTAATTTTTTAATCTTGAACTATAAAATCTTTGGAGTCTTCTTTCTTAAATTCTGGCTGAATATTTATGTGATTTATATGGAATTTTTGAAATAAAACTTGTTCTACTTTATCAAGCAAGACGTTAAACTCACTCATTTTTATATCTTGTGAGCAATCTAAATGAGCTTCGAGATGTAATTCGTCATCGTTTAAATTCCAAATATGAATGTGATGCAACTTATTTACACCTTCAATTTTATGAACTTCGCGAACTATTTCTTTAATGTCAATATTGTCTGGTGTAAAAAGCATTAAAATTTTTGTAGACGTTTTTATCAAATCAATTCCAACAACAATTAAATAAATTGCAATTAAAATAGTCATTACGCTATCAACCCAAAACCATCCGAAATATTTCATCAATAGTCCGCCAATTAAAACCGCTACAGAAGCCATCATATCTGTAAATAAATGCAAATACGCCGATTTCATATTCAGGTTATGTTCGGCATCTTTTTTTAACAATAAAGCCGAAAATCCATTAACAGCAATTCCTAAAATTGATAAATAAATTACCAAATTAGATTCAATTATTTTTGGTTCAAAAAATCTTCCTATTGCGCCATAAATCAAAAATAATGCAACAATTACTAAAGTTGATGCATTTACAAAAGCTGCAATAAGTTCGGCTCGTTTAAATCCAAAAGTGTGATTAAGAGATGCTTTTCTTTTAGATAATTTATTGGCGTACAAACTAAAAACCAAAGTTAAAACATCAGAAAAATTATGTAATGCATCAGATATTAATGCCAAACTTCCAGAGAAAATTCCACCAACAACTTGAGCAGCTGTTATTAAAATATTCAGTAAGATAGAGTAAATTAAGTTTTTCCCTTTTACTTCGTGTTTGTGTATGTGTACGTGATTGTTTGACAAAATTATTTCTTTCTGTTTTTAATTTCTTCTTCAACTTTCTTTAATTTACTTCCATTTATAAGCATTAAACATAAAGAACCCAAAATCCAAAATGGATGCATTTTAGTTTTCATATAAACAGCATAAAGCACACTTGCAACTGAAAAAACGGTAAGACCAATAAATATTTTTTGCCAATTGGATAATGATTTTTGTTTCACTATTAATTCTTCCAACGATAATTTTGAGTATTCTTTATTATCAGACATAATTTATTTATTTTTTATTTAACAACTAATTTTTCAACTCTAGTTGCGTGTCTTCCACCTTCGAAATTGGTCTTTAAAAAAGCATCAACCATTTCTACAGCTTGAGCAATCGATGTAAATCGTGCCGGAATACTTATAATATTGGCATCATTATGTTGTCTTGCAAGTGTAGCAATTTCTTTTGTCCAACATAAAGCTGCACGAATTCCTTGATGTTTGTTGGCTGTCATTGCAATTCCGTTGCCGCTTCCGCAGATTACAATTCCGAAATCGACGACTTTATTTTCTACATCAATCGCCACTGGATGACCAAAATCTGGATAATCTACACTATCAAAACTATTGGTTCCGTGATTGATAATTTCATAACCTTTGGTTTCTAAAAAAGCTACAATTGCTTGTTTATACTCTGGTCCGGCGTGATCGTTTCCTATTGAGATTTTCATTGTTGTTGTAGTTTATTATATTTACAAAAATAATCAATTAAATATGAAATCGCTATTAAAACATTTGTTGTAAACAAAACCAATAAATAAAAAGCGATACCATAAATGACTTATAAAAAACAATTTTAACATTTATGAAATTTACAGCAACTGTTTCAAGATTTGAGGGAAGCGAAATTTTTTGGACTTCTATTATTATTATTCCGGATGAAATTTATCAAAAAATGGTGCTTCTTTCGCCTAGTAAACGAATTATATGCACATTAAATAATTCTTATACATTTCATTGTGCAATGATTTCGAAAAATCCTTTTCATTATGTTGAGTAAAGAAAAAATAAAAGAATTGAAATTAAATATAAATGATGAGATTTCTGTTGAAATAATTGCAGATAAAAGCGAATACGGAATTGATATATCTGAAGAGTTTCAAGAAGTTTTAGATAGTGATGAAAACGGAAAAATTTTGTTTGAAAAACTAACACCAGGAAAACAAAGAAGTTTAATTTATTTGATGAATAAAACCAAAAATACTACACTAAAAATTGAAAAATGTTTTGTCATTTTAGAACACTTAAAGAGAAACAAAGGATCGCTTGACCTTGAACTACTTAACCAAGATTTTAAAAATTATAGAAATCAACAAAAACTATAACTTGCTCAAAATCATTACTAATTATGTAATCTAAATGTTAATTTTTTGTATTGTTAATAGCGTTTTGTAAAGTGTTGAAAATCAGTTAACGTTAAATTAACATACAATGTTAACAACTTTAGATAGTTTTTTAGAACTTTTTCTTGATTGTATGTAAATTAATTGTAATCAAAAATTGACATTAGAAATCCTAATTTAGTTTAGTCTATTTTTAGAAAAGTTATCAATAGATTTTTATAGTTTTTCAACAGAAAATACAATACAAAGTTATTTACAAAACAGTTAGTTTTTTAGTTGTGAACAACTGTTTATAAAAAATAAAAATAGCTTAAAAATAAATACTTTATACTCTTAAAACTATGTTAATAAAAACATATAAATAAGTATAACTTGAAAATCTAGTTTTAAAAATAAAACTTATTGTACCAATTAACAAGCTATAATAACCACGAAAAATTAATTTAAATTTAAATCTTTTTGTTTTTGTTTTTAATAGATGTTGAAAACTATTTAGATTTTTGATTTAAGATTAACAATATTAGATTCAAGATTTTTAAAATACCTATTCAATAATTGTTAATTTATTATTTAAGTTATCTAAAATTTCTTTTACTTCTTCTGTATCGTTTGGATGGATTTGCAAATCAATTCCGCCATAAGCATAACTTGCCAATGGATCAATTGAAACTAGATTTTCGTTTTTAAAAAAATAACGAATTCCTTTATCATCAAGAATTGATTTTAAAATTGTAATTTCATAAGCAAAGTTAAATGTGGCAACAGTAATAAATTCGTTCATTTTAAATTTTTTATAAAGGTACAAAAGTTATTTTTTCAATAAATATCAATACATAATTCTAAAATATTAATACTTCTTCGTAATTTTATACTTTATTAGAAAAGATTATGAGTAAATTACCAAAAAAGTTTGGAAAAAAAGAGAAAACGTTCTCTGAAAAGATTTTAAAAATACTATCACAAAACGCAAATAAACCATTCAATTACAAGCAAATATGTGCTATTTTAGAATTGGATGATACTAAAAGTAGAAACGAAATTATTAAAGATTTAAAAATTCTTGCTGCACAAAAAGTTATTATAGAAAACGAACCTGGAAGTTATTTAGTAAAAGCAATTTCGCAAGATTATTATGAAGGAACAATTGATATGACATCAAGAAAAACAGCTTATTTTGTTTGCGAAGAATTTGAAGATGACGTTTTTATTCCCACAAATAATTTAAACCACGCATTAGATAAAGACAAAGTTAAGGTTTATGTTTACAATCGTCGCCGTGGTAAAAAACCTGAAGGTGAAGTAATTGAAGTTCTTGAAAGAAAGAAAATAGAGTTTGTTGGAGTTATTGATATTCAAAA
>NZ_JAYUPK010000045.1:0-8796 GCF_043760115.1 Flavobacterium sp. | reverse complement strand
TTTGAGCTTCAAATTCCATTTCTAATGATTTTATGGGATTACTATCTACAAATAAAACAGACCAATTTAACAAAGTAATTGCCCTATTATAATCATTGTTTATTAGCTTAAACGAGTTGTATGCTAATTGAAAATAGTGATTAGAGTCATTTTTTTTTGCCACATAATCATAGTAAGTAGCTAAACAAATATAGGCCAAACCTTTTTCGCGTTCATCTGGTTTTTCTTTTTCTAATTTTAAAGCTTCTTGAACAGTTTTTAATGTTTTTGGGTAGTCTTCTTGCAAACCATAGAGCGTAGAAAGTGCTCTATAATTCTGTTTAGTCAACGAATAAAATTTATTATTTTCGGATATTTCTAATGATTGATTAAAGTATTTTACAGCATTTGTATAATCAGCTTTATATAAATAGATTACTCCATAAAGTGTATAATTTGTTGCAATTTCTTTTTTGTTATTCAATTTCAAATTAATTTCAAGAGCTACTTTATTTAATTGCAAAGCGTTTTTAGTAAAAACATTTGTTCTTAATTTAGTTGTAATTGCATTAGCATAAAGTTGTTCTGACTTTGTTTTTTTTGCTAAAATCATTAATTTGTCACTGTATACTTTAGCAGAATCAGGATAAAAAAGTGCCAATTTTTCTGTTGTTTCTCTTAATTTTTCAAATTCTTTTTTTAATAAAATTGTTTTCTGTCCATAACTACTAAAAAATGAAAATATAAAAAACAGTATAATAATCTTTCTCATAATTTTATCTTTTTAATTAAGAATACTTGTAAAGGTTTCACATAAATATTGAATAATCCAACTATTAATTAAAAATTCACTCTTTTACGTGATAAACTTGGATTTTCATTATCAAAGCAGATAATAATTTAAATATCACACTTTTACGTTATAAAACAAAGGGCATTACTATCGAAATTTGTATCATTAATAACCCATTAAATATTTCGATTATGAGACTACATTTAAATTTTCCGTTATTATTTAATTTTGAAAATTCTATTCCAAAAGAAACAATTATTTGTTCATCATCAATAATTAAATCTCCAAAAAAATCATTTAGAAAAGCAATCAAAAAAATAAATAATTTTTTTATAAAATTATCTCCTCTTCATTGGTATGATGGTGTCTGGGATGATTTAGAGTATAAAATGTGATAAAATGAATTAAAAATCACTCTTTTAAGTGATACAATTAGAGCACATTTATATTCAATTTTGTAAATTAAATAGTTAAAATATGAAAACGCACTTCCTGTTTTTTATTGTTTTTATTTTATCACAGACAACTTATTCTCAAATAGGAATAAACACTACGCTACCAAGTGCCATGCTAGATGTTTCATCTGCTACAAATGGCGTATTATTTTCTAGAATTGCATTAACAGCAAACAATGTAACTGCGCCAGTTGTAAATCCACAAGGTGGTGCGTTACCAATTTCTACATTAATATATAATACAGCTACAGTTACAGGAGCAAATGGAGTTGTTCCTGGGTATTATTATTGGAATGGAATTTTATGGATACCTTTTTCAAATCCAATTTCAAATGATTGGAAAATAAATGGAAATGTATCTACAAATGATCCTACTATTCCGCTTACTTACGGAATATCAATTATTGGAGCTACTGAAAATTTTGTTGGCACAACTGATGCCAATGATGTAGTAGTTGGAACAAATACCATAGAAAGAATAAGAGTTAAACAAACTTCTGGCAATATTGGTATAGGAACTGCAAATCCACTTAATAAATTACATATAGAAACTTCAATACCAGCTGTAGCCACAGTTTTTTCAGAAAATACGTTTATTGGAAATAGCAACGGAATAGGTTTAGAAGGAAAGTCGATTAACAATCCTGCCTTTGGAATTGGCGGAAAATTTACTGGAAACGCTTACGGTATTCAAGCCATTAATAACGGATCAAGTGGAGCAACTACTTATGGTGGTGATTTTACATCTACAGGATTAGCATCAACAGGTAATCGCTATGGAATAAATGCAGAGGCTGATGGAGGATCTATAAATATTGGTGGTGCATTAATAGGATTTGGATCTACTGCTACTGAAAATTTTGGCGGTTTTTTTACAGCATTTAATGGTTTAAAAAATGTGGGTTCACAATCTCAAGCAAATGGTCCAGCCAATTCATTAAACGGTGGAGTTTTTGCAACTGCTGTCGGAGGAACTAATTCGACTAATTATGGAGGAAATTTCAATGCTCAAACTACAACTGCTGTAGGAACGATAAACTATGGAGGCTTTTTTGCAGCATCTGGAGGCAATAGAAATTATGGAATTGTAGTACCAAATGGTGGAGGAATAGTTGGTTTTGGAACTATTACACCAAACGCCATGTTAGATGTTTCAGCCGCTACAAACGGTGTTTTATTTCCCAGAATTGCATTAACAGCAAATAATATTGCTGCACCAGTTGTTAATCCTCAAGGTGGTGCATTGCCAACATCAACCCTTATTTATAATACCGCTACGATTGCTGGAATAAACGGAGTTGCACCCGGATATTATTATTGGAACGGAACATTATGGACACCAATTGGAGGATCGGTTTCTAATGATTGGAAATTAATAGGAAATACAACAACTATAGAACCGGCAGATCCAATTACTTATGGAACATCTACTATTGCTGCCAATGAAAATTTTATTGGAACAACCGATGCCAATGATATTGTTATTGGAACAAATAATGTTGAGCGATTTCGAGTAAAGAAAACTTCTGGAAATATTGGAATAGGAATATCAAATCCTGTAAATAAACTTCACATTACAACAACAAATGCTGGTTTTACAACCTCTTTATCTGAAAATACATTTATAGGAAATACAAGTGGTATTGGAATTATAGGTTCGTCTGTTAATAATCCTGGTTTTGGAATTGGCGGTCAGTTTTTTGGTGGTTCAGTTGGCCTCGAAAGTTTTGCTAATGCATCAACCTACTCTGGAACAGCCGTTGGAATTAGAGGTATTTCATCAGGAAATGGTGGTGCTTTTGCATATAGAGTTGGTGGAATTTTTGAAAGTTCTGGCACCAATGGAAATAACTATGGTGGGCAATTTTCAGCAAATGGCGGAACAAATAATTATGGTGCAAATTTTCAAACTTTTGGAGCAAGTACAAGAAATTATGGTGCCAATTTTTCAGCTTCTGGAGGTACAACAGGAAATTGGGCTGGTGTTTTTAATTCAACAGGTGGTGCAACAGCAACTGGAGCGGATTTTATTGCAAATAATGGAACTTCACAAACTACTGCTGGCTATTTTCAAGCTATTGGAGCATCTATTAATTATGGAACTCGAGCAATTGTATCTAACGGAGTTATAAATTATGGTGGTAGTTTTGTAACGAACGGAACTGCAACTTCGACTAATTATAGTGGTTATTTTGCTTCATTTGGAGGATTTAATAATCATGCAGGTTTATTTTTGGCAACAGGTGGAACTAATAATTATGCAATAATAGTTCCAAGTGGCGGTGGTGATGTAGGAATAGGAAATTCAACACCGTTATTCAGACTTCATGTTACCGATTCATCTACTAATAATGCTACAGCTTATGTAGAAAATAATACAAATTTTTCAGGAATTGGAGTAGAAGGAAGGGCTTCTGGTATTAATAATGGAATAGGCGGACGATTTACAGGAAGCGGAATAGGAGTTAGTGGAGTAGGAATATCGGTTCTAGGTGGAACTAGTCCAAAAGGAGGTGCTTTTTCTGCAACTACACTTGCAACAACTAATTACGGAATTACTGCCGATGCAAGTGGTGGTGTATCTTCAAATTATGCTGGATATTTTACAGCTACAGGAAATACAACTACCAATGTTGGTGGTTTTTTCTCGGCAACTGGTGCACCTTTTAATAATTATGCCATTATTGTTCCAGCAAACGAAGGTAGAGTAGGAATAGGAACTTCAGCTCCGGTAGATCAATTAGAAGTAGCAGGTGGTTTTGTGCGATCTACGGGTTATCGTTGCCGAACAGGAACTTTAGGTACTTATCCTGGAAATGTATATAATATTAATTGGACTGGAACAGCTGGGCAACTTTGGATAGACACATTTAATGTTGGAACGTTTCAATTCACTTCTGATAGACGATTAAAAGAAAATATTATTCCAATAAATAATACTGCTATATCTAGAGTAATGCTACTTAATCCGGTTAGTTTTAAATATAAAAATATTCCTGAAACTATTTTTACAGGAAGTGATGAAGTTATAGAAGGTTTTATTGCAGACGAATTGCAAGAAATAATTCCGAGTGCTGTAAATGGAGAAAAAGATGGATTGACTAAAGAAGGAAAAATCCAACCACAAACGCTTAATATGGCACCAGTTGTTTCAGTTTTAACCAAAGCAATTCAAGAACAACAATTAATGATAAAAGAATTACTACTAAAAAATTATCAATTAGAAACACGACTTAAAACACTTGAAAATAAATAAAACTATTTCAAACAGGTTTGAATTTTTGTTTTTATATTATTCATAGTCAGTTGTTTAATTTAAAAAAGTTTGTTTTTGTTTAAACAAAACTTTTTGGAGTATTTAAATTTGATATTTTTGATTTTACATATCAAGTTCCATGATTGGCATAAATCTATTTTTAATGGTAGTTTCAAACTCGCCAACTTTTTTAAATCCTAGTTTTAAATAAAAGTTTTCTGCGTTTGGATCTGCATGAAGTTGTACTTTTTTAGTTTCTGATTTTTCTAATTTATTTAGAAAATCATTCATTAAAAGTTTTCCAAATCCTTTTCCTATATGTTCTGGAAGAATAAATAAATTGTCTAGTTTTATGGTGTCTTTTTCTATATTGAAATAAGAATAATAACCAATAATTGTATCTTCGGTTATAAGTTTGAAGACATTATAGGTTTCAATATATTCTTTAGAAACGGTTAAAGAATCGTTCCATTTTAAAATTTGCTCGGCAGAATAACCCCAAAATGCTTTAGATTTTTTTGTTATACTAGTTAAAACTTCATCATCTTTACTTGTGGCTTTTACTATTTTCATTGTTAAAGATGATGAAATTTAAAAGTTTTAATTTTTACTTAAACATATCTTCCATACCAGGAATCATTGGCATATCCATTTTTGCTACAGCATCAAGTTCGGCTTTGTTTATGGCTTCTGCTTTTTCTATTGCTTTATTAATTACCAGAATTAAATAATCTTCAAGTTGCTCTTTATCTTCTAGCAGAGCATCATCAATTGCAATAGTTTTTAATTTATTATTGGCTGTAAAAGTTACTTTCAATAATCCATCAGAGCTTTGTTCGTCTATTAAAACGGTGTCTAATCTTTTTTTAGTTTCTTCAATTTTATTTTGAGTATCTCTTAGTTTACCCATCATTCCCATTAAGTCCATAGTTTTTTTTTTTTACAAATGTAACGAATTTCAATAGCAATGTCAATTGCAATCTCAAAAATCAATTTTAAAGTTTAATAATAAATTTGGAAAATCTAAACTCTAAATTTTTATTCCTAAAGCAATAAGTTTTTGTTAATTTCTATTGTATAATTATTTCTTAAAAACTAGTTATAAAAGCCAAGATGCTTTATTTTTGTTTAACTACAAAAGTATCACAATACGATTATGACTAAAGATTTACAACCGCCAATAGCAAATACTATTCCACACACCTCAGAAAAACACGGTCATACTAGAACGGATAATTATTATTGGTTAAACGATAGAGAAAACCCTGAAGTTATTGATTATCTGAATAAAGAGAACGACTTTTACAATCAATCGACAGCGCATACCAAAGATTTTCAGAAGGAATTGTTTGAAGAAATGAAAGCCAGAATAAAAGAAGATGATGAGTCTGTTCCTTATTTTTATAACGGATATTTCTATATTACTCGATTCGAAAAAGGTAAAGATTACCCAATTCATTCTCGCAAAAAAGGAAGTTTAGAATCCAATGAAGAAATTTTATTTGATTGCAACGAAATGGCTAAAGGTTTTAGTTATTTTCAACTTTCTGGAATTAGTATTTCTGAAGATAATAAATGGGTTTGTTTTGGAATAGATACCGTTTCTAGACGTCAATATACAATTCAAATTAAAAATTTAGAAACCAATGAAATTCTTCCTATAAAATTAGAAAACACTACTGGTGGATCAACTTGGGCAAGCGATAACAAGACTATTTTTTATTCTAGAAAAGACGAGACAACACTTCGTCCAGATAGAATTTTTAAGCATAAATTAGGATCAGATGCGTCAAATGATGAAGTAGTTTTTTATGAAAAAGACGAAACATTTGATATTTCTGTTTATAAATCTAAATCTAATAAATACATAATTATAACTTCTAATAGTACTTTAACAACTGAATATCAAACGCTTTTGTCTTCAACTCCTGATGAAAAATTTAAAGTATTTCAGAAACGAACACGTGAACTAGAATATTCTATTTCGCATTATGAAGATAGTTTTTACATCTTGACCAATAAAGATGATGCCACCAATTTCAAACTAATGAAAACACCAGAAGACAAAACTTCTAAAGAAAATTGGGTAGATTTAATTGCACATCGTAAAGAAGTTTTGCTAGAAGGAATTGATATTTTTAAAGATTTTCTAGTAGTTTCTGAACGAGAAAATGGCTTGAATAAAATTAGAATTATGCCTTGGAATGGAGTAGGAGAATACTATCTTCCATTTGATATTGAGACTTATACAGCAGAAACTACAACCAATATCGATTTTAATACAGATATTTTACGTTACGTTTATCAATCAATGGCAACACCAAGTTCTGTTATAGATTTTAATATGAATACCAAAGAAAAAGTAGTTTTAAAAGAGCAACAAGTACTTGGTGGAACATTTGATAAAAATAATTACACCGAAGAACGCATTTGGGCAACCGCAACTGATGGAACAAAAGTGCCAATTTCTATGGTTTACAGAAAAGGAATTGAATTAAATTCTGAAAATCCATTTTTGCTTTATGCTTATGGTTCGTATGGAATGAATATTGATCCTTATTTTTCAACCACAAGATTATCATTGCTTGACAGAGGATTTATTTATGCTATTGCGCACATTCGTGGTGGCGAAGATTTGGGAAGAGAATGGTATGAAAACGGAAAATTATTAAAAAAGAAAAATACGTTTACCGATTTTATTGATTGTTCTAAACACGTAATTGCTCAAAAATACACATCTGAAAAACATTTATATGCCGAAGGTGGTTCTGCTGGAGGATTATTAATGGGCGCAATTGCTAATATGAATCCAGAAATTTATAACGGAATTATTGCACAAGTTCCATTTGTAGATATTGTAACAACAATGCTAGACGAAACTATTCCTTTAACAACTGGCGAATACGACGAATGGGGAAATCCAAATGTTAAAAAATATTATAATTATATGTTGTCCTATTCACCTTATGATAATGTAGAGAAAAAGGATTATCCTAATATGTATATTTCTACAGGATTGCACGATTCTCAGGTACAATACTGGGAACCAGCGAAATGGATAGCTAAATTGAGAGTTTTTAAAACCGATAAAAATCAATTATTTTTAGATACAAATATGGAAGCTGGACATGGTGGCGCATCTGGAAGGTTTGAATCGTTGAAAGAAGTTGCTAAAGAATTCAGTTTTTTATTAGATTTAGAAAAAATAAGAAAATAGTAAAAGAAAAATTATTAAATTTGCAAAGTTTTGAAGTTTATAAAATCCGACTTTAAATGTTTGCCTTGACTAATTTATTTTATGAAAGAAGATATAAAAGCTTACAACAACGTTTTGGAATTAATAGGAAACACACCTCTTATTAAGTTAAATAGAATCACCGAAAAACTAGAAGGAAACTTTTATGCAAAGGTTGAAGCTTTTAATCCAGGACATTCCTCTAAAGATAGAATTGCATTATACATAATTGAAGAAGCTGAAAAAAAAGGAATTTTAACACCTGGTGATACTATTATTGAAACTACATCTGGAAACACTGGTTTTAGTTTAGCAATGGTTAGTATTATTAAAGGTTACAGTTGCATCTTGGCAGTAAGTTCTAAATCTTCAAAAGATAAAATTGATATGCTTCGTTCACTTGGAGCTAAAGTTTATGTTTGTCCTGCACACGTTTCTGCCGATGATGAACGTTCTTATTACAGTGTAGCCAAGCGTTTACACGAAGAAACGAAAGGTTCTGTTTATATTAATCAATATTTTAATCAGTTAAATATTGATGCACATTACTTAACAACTGGTCCAGAAATTTGGGAACAAACGGCTGGAAAAATTACACATTTAGTTGCTTGTAGCGGAACTGGAGGAACTATTTCTGGTGTTGCAAAATTCTTAAAAGAAAAAAATCCAAATATTAGAATTCTTGGAGTTGATGCTTTTGGTTCAGTATTAAAAAAGTACCATGAAACTAAAGAATTTGATGTAAACGAAATTTATCCTTATAGAATTGAAGGTTTAGGAAAGAATTTAATTCCAACTGCAACCGATTTTGATTCGATAGACCACTTTATGAAAGTTACTGACGAAGCAAGTGCGCACACAGCAAGAGAAATAGTTAGAACCGAAGGATTATTTGTAGGTTACACTTCTGGTGCAGTAATGCAAGCCATAAAACAATATGCTGAGGAAGGAGAATTTACAGCAAACAGTAATGTTGTAGGTATATTTCCAGATCATGGTTCGCGTTATATGAGTAAAGTTTTTAGCGATGAATGGATGAACGAACAAGGATTTTTTGATAGTGTTAATGCCGAAGAAG
>NZ_JAYUPK010000044.1:0-25922 GCF_043760115.1 Flavobacterium sp. | reverse complement strand
AAATTTATTTCAATTAATACAGATTATCAATATCTATAATTTTCTTATCCTCAAACTTGTCATTCTGAGGCACGAAGAATCTCAAGTAATATAGGTTTCATTTTTTCTAAAGTTTTGGTGGGATTCTTCCTTCGTCAGAATGACAAACTGTGTGGAAATTATTATTTATTTTTCAGATTACAATAATTGCGATTTAATTAATACTATTTGTCAAATTAAACGTTTTCTCTCCGCAAACTTGTCATTCTGACGAAGGAAGAATCTCAGCAAATCTAAAAATTTTTTGTGCTCGATTTTTGTTTGAATTCTTCTTCCGAAACTTCGGAATCAGAATGACAAACTGAATTAGAATAAAATAAAAAAATCATTAGCAAATTGAAGCTTAAAAACTATTTTTGCAACTATGATAACCTTGCTCTACAAAAATACTAAAATCTCCTACACAGAACAAGGAAAAGGAACTGCTGTAGTTTTATTGCACGGTTTTCTTGAAAACAAAACAATGTGGAATGATTATGTTGTAGCAATTTCTAAAAAAAACCGAGTTATAACAATTGATTTATTAGGTCATGGTGAAACCGAATGTTTAGGTTATGTTCACTCAATGGAAGAAAATGCCGATGTGGTTATGGCAGTTTTACAACACTTAAAAATTAGAAAAATTGTTTTTATTGGACATTCAATGGGTGGTTATGTGGCGTTGGCTTTCGCCGAATTACATCCAGAAAATGTAAAAGGAATTGTACTTTTAAATTCTACTTCTCGTGCCGATTCTGAAGAGCGAAAAACCAACAGAGATAGAGCAATAAAAGCTGTGAAACAAAATTATACTGCATTTGTAAGAATGAGTATTGCCAATTTATTCAGCGAAAAAAATAGAACAATTCTAGTTGATGAAATAGAAAATGTAAAAACCGAAGCTTTAAAAACACCATTACAAGGAATTGTTGCATCGCTTGAAGGAATGAAAATTAGAAAAGATAGAGAAGTGATTTTGCATTTTGCTACTTATCCTATTTTGTTAGTACTTGGCAAACAAGATCCAGTTTTAATTTTTGAAGAAAATGTTACTCAAATAGAAAATACAACTGTAAAATTGCATACTTTAAACGATGGACATATGAGTCATATTGAAAATCGTGATAAATTGATGCTGGTTTTATTGGAGTTTTTAAAGAAAGTTTAAATCATTCCTTCTTTTAAATATCCTTTTTCAATAAGTTCGTTTTTATCTTTTAAATGAAACGTTTTACCATCTTTCATTAAAATTAATCTTGTTGAAATTTTAATTACATTTTCATAATTATGATCTGTAATAATTATTCCTTTTCTAGTTGAATTTTTAAGAATTAATTTATTAATTACATCAATCATAATTGGCGATAAACCATTGTAAGGTTCGTCTAATAATGCAAATTTAGAAGGATTAAAAAGTATTAATTTGATTTCTAAAAAGCGTAATTCACCACCAGATAATTGATTGATTTTTTTATCTTTAACAGTTTGAATAAATTTATCATTATAAAAATCGTCAACATTTGATTTTTCAATTGATAAGTTAATAGCTTTTTTTACTGAAAACGAATTTGGAATAAAATTATCTTGAGGCAAATAACTAATCTCTTTAAATAATTGGCTTGTTTTAAATTTTACAATTCCATCAACTCTTATAAATTTATATTCTGCATCAATAATTCCGAAAACAATTTTTAATAATGTTGATTTCCCAGAACCATTTCTGCCTAGTAAACCAATAATTTCAGTCGTTTCACATTTTAAGTATACGTCAGAAAGAATCATTTTATTATCAAAATGTTTTTGAACACTATCTATTTCTAAAGTGTTTTTCATTAAAATAATCGTTTAATGAAATTATAAATAATAACGATTATAATCAAAACAATAAAATTTAAAAAATAAGAATAAACCCAAAGTTCAATTTTAGAAATTTTATTATTGTTGTAAAACAAATATTCATTTATAGCATTTAATTCTTTTATCAAAATATTAATAAAAAATCCAACTGATAAAAATACTGCTTCAAATGTTTCTAAACCACCAATAATGAAAGGAAATATAGAAATTGCTATATTTACTGGTAAGATATTCTTATAAAATTCAACTATGTTATAAAGTTTTCTGATAGTATTTTTTTGTAAAGAAAAGTAAATTTAGTCCAAATTAAATTATAACGCTTTTATAATAGAATGTTAAACTTTCTCTTCAAAAGCAATATTCTCATCCAAAATTTCACTTAATAAAATAACAATTTGCTCAATATAATTATCTAACGTTTCTTTAGATATAGTTGTTAAAGCTTCTTTATCTTGCTTGAAAGTGAACGGTAAAAAACCATTTTTTAAATTTTTGAAAGATATGATTCCGGCTTCAATTTCTAGGTTTTTTGCGTGTTGTTCATACATAAAAGCATACGCCAAAACTTGAATTATTTTGTCTTGTTTTATGTCTTGTGTTAAACCATTCCACGATTTTAAGGTTACACTTGGTTGTAAAACATTTCCTGTTTTGTAATCTATAATTCTAATTTTTCCGTTGCGAAGTTCTATTCTGTCAACGTTTCCTTTTATTAAAACTGGAAAAGGTAAATCAGGATGTTCTAGTTTTCTTTCAAAGGTTTGTTCTAACGCTAAAATTTTAATTGCATCGCCACTTTCAATTGCTTCAAGTTCTAATTTCAAGAAATTAAACACGTTTCTTTTAGCAACTTCAAAAGCTAGAAGATTTCTTCCTTTTTTAATTTCGCCTTCTTTATAAACTTCTTTAAATTGTTTTAAAACTTCATCATCAATTTTATCAATACAATTTTTTATATCTTGAGTAGTTAAAAATTTATCAATAAATGGCTTGTATAATTCTTCTAAAGCTCCGTGAATTATAGTTCCAAGAGTATTTACAGCTATGTTTTCTTCTACTTCATCAACTTCAGAAATTCTTAAAATTCGTTGAAAATAAAATTGCATCGGATTTCTAATATACGTTGTCAATGATGATGGCGAAAATCCTTTTTCGGCAATTTCTTTCAAGCGTTGCATTACCATTTCAGACTTTTCAATCTTTAATGGTTGGTATGCAATTTCTGGAACATTTGCATTAAAAATTCTATGAGTAATGGTGTGATTGGCTTGAGTTTCTACTTCTAGTTGTGTTATAAATCTACTTTTTTCGCCAGCGTCAATTCCTTCACTTTCGGTATTATAAATTAAATAAATATTTTTTGCTCGTTGCAACAAATGATAGAAATGATACGTATAAATTGCATCTTTTTCTTTGTATGTAGGCAATCCATATTCGCGTTTTACATCATACGGAATAAAAGAATTCATGGTTTTTCCTGCAGGAAATTTGCCTTCGTTTACAGACGTTATAATTACGGTTTCAAAATCTAAAACTCTACTTTCTAAAACACCCATTATTTGCAATCCATTTAACGGTTCGCCTTCAAATGAGACTTCTGCAACATCAATAACTTGCTTATAAATGGCGTGCAACGTTTCTATTTTATCAATATGAGGATTATTAGAATAATAGGAAATAAGTTTATTAACCACTTTAAAAATTGAATATACAAAGGCATTTGTAATCTTCTCTTCTTCATTATCACCATTAAGATTAGATTTTATTTGCAGTAAAATTTGAGAAACATTTTCTAGAACATTTAGTGAAGTTGAATCCCATTTTTGAAACAATAAATTGAATAATTCATTTCCATTAGAATGTAATTCTAAAATCTTTTTATGAGTAATAAATGTAAAATTATTTTTATTAATTACATATACTAAATTACTTGCGTTTATGTAAGGTTCAATTAATGGATGCGTTAGAATATCAATTACATCTTTATAATAAAAAACGTAATTATTGGCGTTTCTAGAAATGGCGTTGGTGTGGGTTTTAAACAATTTAGCAATTAAAATTTGTGCAGGATTGTTCTTGCTAGAGTAACCCATTGTAATGTTTAGCGCATCAACATTAGCAGGAAGTGAATATAAAATTGGAACTAAAAGTGTTTCTTCGCCAAGAACTACAGCAACTTTTTTTAATTCATTGTTTGAATTAGAAGTGATATGTTTCTCTATTAAATCGCCAACAATTTTGGCTTGACCGATAGATTTTGGTGTTCCAATAATTTGAATATTTTTTTCTTGAGAATAATCATTGGCTATCCATTCAAAAGGATTTGATTTATAATACGACCAATCTTTTTTAAATCTTCTTGTAAATAAACCTGCATCGTGCTGAAAATCTTTAAGAAAAACCTCATCAATATCCCAATAAATTTTGGCTTTATCAATGGCTAATAAATGTTGAACTATTTTTTCTTCTGCCTGATTCAATGCGTTGAAACCTGCAAAAATATAGGTTTTGTTTTCTGTAGAATTTGAAAAATGATTTAAATTATTTACTGCTTCGCGATAAATTAATCCTTGATAACCAATTCCTTTATTTAATAAATAGTTATAAAGTGAATGATAATAAGTTGGTAATAATTTCCAAAATGCTAAATAATTATCTATTAAATTTGTTCTTTTATCGGCATCAACCGACCAATGTTCTACTTCTTTAATATTCTCTAAATATTTTAAAATTTTATCTGGTTCTAATAAATATCGGTCTATTTCATTAAAATCTTGAAGTAATGTTTTTGCCCAATTGGCAAAGGTTTCAAAATTTTCTTGTTTGGAAACTTCGGTTACAGAAAGATAAACTGTATAAAATTCAAATAACAATTCGATACTATCAATAGATCTAATTCCTGCAATTTCTTGAACAAAATCTTCTATGCTAACTATTTCTGGAGAAAAAATAGTGTTAGTGATTTCGTTTTTTAGTTCTTCTATTAAAAAAACTTTTGCTCTTTTATTAGGAAGTATTATCACTAAATCTGAAATAGAAGTAGGATAATCGTTGATTAATTTCTGCGAAAGCTTGTTTAAAAAAGTTTGATTTGCCATTTTATAAATATAAAAAAACGTCTCGATAAATCGAGACGTTTCTTAAAAATATTTTAGAAAAAATTATTTTACTAATTTCACTTCTGTTCTTCTGTTGTTAGCTTTTCCAGCTTTAGTTTTGTTTGAATCTATTGGCATAGTTTCTCCAAAACCTTTAGATGATAATCTAGAAGAAGCAATTCCTTTTTCGATTAAATAATCTTTAACTGCACCAGCTCTGTTTTCAGACAAAGTTTGGTTAGCTGCATCTTTACCATCACTATCAGTATGACCTTCTAATGAGAAGTTAGAGTTAGGATATTCTTTTAAGATAGCTGTAATAGCTTCTAAAACTGGGTAAGTTTGTTGTTTGAAAGAAGATTTTCCTGAATCAAATAATATAGTTTTAGCATAATCATTTAATTTTTTCATTACTTCGTCAGAAACTTCAGGACAACCTTTGTTTGCAACTGTACCTTTAACATCTGGACATTTATCATCTTTGTCATAAACTCCATCTCCATCTCTATCTGGCCAAGGACAACCTGCGTTTTCTTTTGGACCTTTAACATCTGGACATTTGTCAGATTTATCAGTTACACCATCACCATCAGCATCTGGACAACCGTTTAATGATTTTAAACCGAATACGTCAACACAAGCGTCATCTTTATCAGCAACACCATCTTGATCTGTATCTGGACATCCTTGAAACTCAGCTAAACCAGCTTCGTTTGGACAAGAATCTTTACTATCTTCAATTCCGTCTCCATCAGTATCAGGACAACCATTGAATTCTTTTAAACCAGCAACTTCTGGACAAGTATCATCTTTATCGTAAATTCCGTCGCCATCTTTATCAGAAGCACCAAATTTGAAAGTCAAACCAGCAAAGTGTTGCATGTGAGTAGCAACATCTACATTAGGAGTTCTTGTATCATCAAATGAATGTTTGTAAGTAGAAGTTAATGATAAACCAACTTGCTCAGTAAACCATAAAGTTAAACCTAAACCACCATTTACTGTACCTGCAGAAGCATCACCTAAGAAAGTATAACCTCCACCAATGTGAGCAGAAGGATCAAGCACTTTAGATTTTAAAGCATTCATAAAGCTATATTTAATAACTCCATCAACACCATAATACATTAAATCTCCAGGATTTACAACTGGATAATCTCCAGGAATAGTTAATCTTTCACCAACAATTTTGTTGATTTTGTTAACAGAACCCGTTACACCAAATGAGAAATTATCTCCTACGTATCTTGATACTGATAAAGCTGATACTGAAGGAATAATACTCCAATAAGCTTTAGCGTCGAAATACTGTGAAAATTGATCTTCAATTTTTGATGCGGCACTTACTCTGCCACCGTCTACTGCGTTTGCTCCAAATGAGATTGCCCATTTGTTGTTACTGTCTTGTGCTTGAGAACTTAATCCTGCAAACATTAATAAAGTAACTAATACTTTGTTAAGATGTTTCATACTTAATTTTGTTAGATTATATAGATATAATGAGACAAAAGTAATACGTATAAATGAATTATCAAAATGAAAATGTTAAAATATGGTAATTATATAACAATTCCATAAACTTTTACAAGTTTTTAGATGGATTGTATAACGTGTAAATTCTTGCCAACTTCTGTAAATGCTGCTATTGCTTTGTCTAAATGATCTTTAGAATGTGCCGCAGATAATTGCACTCTAATTCGAGCTTTATCTTTAGGAACAACTGGAAAAAAGAATCCAATTACATAGATACCTTTTTTCAATAATTCATCTGCCATTGTTTGCGAAAGCTTTGCATCATAGAGCATTACAGGAACAATTGCAGAATCTCCATCTATGAAATCGAAACCAGCTTTTCGTAAACCTTCTTTAAAATAATTAGTATTCCATTTTAGTTTATCTCGCAACGAAGTGTCTTTTTCTAACAGTTCAAAAACTTTAATTGATGCTCCAACAATTGCTGGCGCAAGTGAATTTGAGAACAAATAAGGTCTTGAGCGTTGTCGTAAAATTTCTACGATTTCTTTTTTGGCTGTGGTATATCCACCCATTGCTCCACCAAGTGCTTTTCCTAATGTTCCTGTAATTATGTCTACTCTTCCCATTACACCTTTTGCTTCTGGTGTTCCTTTACCTGTTGCACCAATAAAACCTGTTGCGTGGCATTCGTCTACCATTACTAAAGCATCGTATTTATCTGCTAAATCACAAATTTTATCTAATGGAGCAACTAAGCCATCCATAGAGAAAACGCCATCGGTTACAATTAATTTAAATCTTCTGTTTTCGGCAGTTGCTTTTATTAATTGTTGTTCTAAATCTTCCATATTGGAATTTTCATAACGATAACGTGCAGCTTTACACAAACGAACACCATCAATAATAGATGCGTGGTTTAAAGAATCTGAAATTATACAATCTTCTTCTCCCAATAATGGTTCAAAAACGCCACCATTGGCATCAAATGCTGCTGCATATAAAATGGTGTCTTCTGTTCCATAAAATTCGGCAATCTTTTTTTCTAATGTTTTATGAATATCTTGAGTTCCACAAATAAATCTCACTGATGACATTCCGAAACCGTGAGAATCTAAAGCGTCTTTCGCAGCTTGAACCACTTCTGGATGAGATGATAATCCTAAATAATTATTAGCACAAAAATTTAAAACAGTTTCTCCATTTACTATAATTTCTGCACCTTGAGGTGAAGTTATTACGCGTTCTTTCTTGAAAATTCCGTTTTGTTCTATTGTGTTTAATTCGTTTTGCAGGTGTTGTTGAATTTTTCCGTACATATATTTTAGTTTTGCCGCTAAGACACTAAGTCGCTAAGTTTTTTAAAGGCACTCAGTGTTGCGTATTTAATTATTAATTATTTAAATGTAAATATTATATTTTTAACTTTTAATTCATCTTCACGCTTCAAACTTCCATCTTCCAACTTCCATCTATTTTTTACAAATTTACAACTTCAATTTCGTCTCCTATATATATGAGTGATTTTTTAACAACTTTATAACCCATTTTTTCTATAGCATTTTGATAATTTTCTAATTGAATCTTATATTTTGGTTGATGAACTCCTGTTTTATAATCTAATAAATAAACTTCGTTGTCTTTTGTAAGCACTATTTTGTCTGGTTTTACAATAGTTCCTTCTTTTTGAATAATTGTTTTTTCATTTAGGATTTTATTTTCTTTTGAAAAAAATAATTCTAATTCTTTATGATTTACAATTTCAATACTAGTTTTTAAAACTTCTGCTTTTTGTGATGTTACTATTAATCCGTTTTCTATTGCTTTTGTAATGGCTAAATCTATATCGTTTTTAGTTTCTATAAAAGATAGAATTTCGTGCAAAATAGTTCCGTATTCAATTGCTTTTTGTTGTTGAGTGTTCCACATTACACTTTCTCGTTGGGCAATTTTTATGTTTTTAGGATTTAAAGTTGATTCAAGTTGAGGAACAATTTCTGTAGTATCAATTTCTTCTTTAGTTTCAGATAATTTAACTGATGATCCAAACTCATATTCTAACTGGTTTTCGTCAAAACCTTTATCTTCTAAAAATTTTATAAAAAATGAAGCCATATTATTAGGGTAATTTCCGTCTTTATTCTTAGAAACTAAACCAGAAATAATATGCAATTGTTCTTCTGCACGAGTTAATGCAACATACAAAATATTAGTATTGTCTAATAAATCTTCTTGTTTTTTCTCGTTATAAATTAGCGATGCTTCTTCACCATATTCTTCTACTTTACTGCTTTTATCTACTAAAACTTTTGGCAAACCAATAATTTCTTCATCGGCATTTATCCACATTTTTTGTTTTGGCGCTTTGGTATAATCTTCTTCTGCAAACGGAAAAATAACTACTGGAAATTCTAAACCTTTAGATTTATGAATGGTCATAATTCGAACAGCATCATTTCCTTCTGGCGATGGAATGCTTAATTTATGCGAATTATTATCCCAATAATATAAAAAATCTGAAATTCCTGCTTGCTTTTTTAAATCGTGTTCTAGAATTAAATCTAAGAAAAATTGAATGTAAGCATTTCTATTTTTTAGTAAAATTATTTTAAAAATAATAATTTCAACAGCTTCATAAAGTGATTTTTTTCTAATGTTTTTAAAAGAAAAATCTATATCATATTGAAGCAACCAAACTTGAAATTCTACTTCGTTTTTACATTCCATTCCTTGAAAAATAAAATCGTGAATTGGAAGTTTTTCTTGATGATTTTTGGCTAAATAATAAAGAAAATTTGCTTTAGATTCTAAATCAGAATTGTTTTTTAAATATCGCAATATATAAATAATACTTTTTACATCAGATGATGCGCCAAGCATTAAACTTTCTGAAGATAAAATTGGAATTCCTTTCTCGGTTAAATAGTTAGCAATTGCTGTTCCGTGTGCTTTTTTACGAGTTAAAATTACAATGTCTTTGTTATTAAAACCTGTGCTTTTTATTTGCAAAATTTTATTTAAAGTTGCCAATAAATACAAGTCATTTTTGTCTAAATTTTCTTCTTCAAAAGCATCAATTTTTTCAATTTTTGGAATGAAAGAAATACTAACATAACCTCCAATTTTAGAATTCATTTTTTGATGACTATGATTTTTATACAAATCATTATAATCTAAATTTGAAAACTCATTAGAAAGAAAATTGAAAAAATTATTGTTAAAATCTATTACTTCTGAATAACTGCGGTAATTGGTTTCTAGAGAAAATAATTTCTTGTCTTTATTAGAAAACGGATTTACGTTTTCTTTGGTTAATGCTATAAATTGCTCTGCTTTTCCACCACGCCAACGGTAAATAGATTGTTTTGGATCGCCAACCAAAAGTAAACTTCCTTGTTCGCCAGATAAATCTTCGCTGGCAAGAGAATTGTCTATTAATGGAATTAAATTTTGCCATTGCATTTCTGACGTGTCTTGAAATTCATCAATAAAAAAATGCTTGTATTTTTCGCCCAAACGTTCATAAATAAAAGGCGCTGGTTGGTTTTGAATTTGCTCATTTATAAGTTTATTAAACTCTGAAATGGAAAGAATATTTTGTTCTTTTTGAATTTTTGCCAATTCGTTACTTACTGTATTTAGTAGTGAAAGTGGCGTGATATTTTTTAAAAATGCTTCGTAAAAACTCTTTTTTTGCAGAATTGAATATGTTTTAGACAAAATAGAAAGCAATTCTGGAATTATACTTTCTATTACTTCTTTGTCTTTGGCAGTTTTATTGATTTTTATATCGTCAACTTCGTGATAGGTTTTATTGCTAGAATTGTATTTTTTTTCTTGAATATTTACCAAATGTTTAGGAAAATATCCTCCAGAAAACGATTTTACATCAATTCCTTTATCTTCAATTAATTGTAATGCTTGAGTTGCAAATGTGATGCTTTCTTGTTCTAATTCTTCGCAAAGTTTAGTAAGTTTAGTTTTTATTGCAACAAACTCAGCAATAGATTTATCGTGAAAATGAGTAATTTCTTCTCTGTTGTTTTCATTTAAAATTAATCGTCCAGTTTCCATTATTTCTCTAGAAATATCCCAACTTTTATCGTCGTTGGTTTTTTCTAAAGTATAATCTACAAGTAAATTGGTTAGTTCTTTGTCTTCGCCAGCTTGAGCAATTAATGCGTCTACAGCTTCTGTTAAAAGATTTTCTGTGTCTAAAGAAACTTCAAATGTTATGGGTAAATTTAAATCGTGTGCAAAGGCGCGAATTACTTTGTGTGTGAATTTATCGATAGTAGAAATATCGAAAGCTGCATAATTGTGAATTAAATTTTTAATTATCGCTTGCGATTTTTCTTTTATGGTTTGGATGCTTAAATTGGTTTCCTGTTTAATATTCTGCATTAATTGTAATGCTTTTTCGGATGGATTTTCTTTGGCAAATTCTGATAGACTTTCTACAACACGACTTTTCATTTCGTGAACTGCTTTATTAGTAAACGTTATGGCAAGTATGTTTCTGTAGGCATCGTTTTTACTTGATAATAGAATAATTTTTAGGTATTCTTTTACCAATGTATAGGTTTTTCCTGATCCTGCTGATGCGTCGTATATTGAAAATGCTGGTTTTGTCATAAACTATTTCTTTTTCACACTAATTTCACTAGTTTTCACTAATTTTTATTGATTTGATTTTTTATCCTAACAGGTTTTTTTTAACCTGTTAGGTATTGATTTAAATGTTTTTGCCACAAATTTCTCAAATTATCACAAATTGTGATTTATCGCGAATTTTATTAATTTTATTATATTCTATCCGGTTTTTTTTAACCTGTTAGGTATTGATTTTAAATGTTTTTTTACCACAAATTTCTCAAATTATCACAAATTGATGGACGTTTTAATTTCACTAGTTTTAATCATCGTAGAATTTATCGGATAGATTTTTTGTCTTTAAATCAAATTTAAATACATACGTGTCACCAAAATTTAATTTATTATCGTAAAATAAAATAATTTCATTTTTATAATAAATTTCTTTATCTGGATTTTCCCATGTTTTTTTAAAATCATCAATATTAACTCCTAGTTTTTGATTATTGTAAAAATTGTCTTGTTTCTTGCAATTGTAAACTGAGAATATTAATAAAAATGCTAATAAAACTCCAATAACTGAAAAAAAATCATTTAATATTTTCATTATAATTTTTTTAACTTATTAGGTATTGATTTTAAATGTTTTTACCACAAATTTCTCAAATTATCACAAATTGATGGACGTTTTAATTACAATAATTCTTAATTTATTCCAATTTTTATACCTAACAGGTTTAAAAAAAACCTTTTAGGATAACGGTTTAGAAATTTTATAAATATAATTCAATTTGGTTTCTTCGCCATAATATTCTACTAGAAATTCGTTAATTTTTATTGCTCCGAGTTTGGTTATGGCTTTTTGTGATCGTATGTTGTTGGCGCCAATGTGAAAAAAAATGTTGTTTACATATTGAAATGCATAATTGATCATTAAATTTTTTATTTCTTGGTTGTAAATTGTTCCCCAATATTTTCTTGCAATGAAAGTGTAACCTATTAATACTTCACTTTTTTCTTCGTTATAATCGTAAAATCTTGTACTTCCTATAATTTCACTAGTTTGTGAATCTTGTAGTAGAAATGCGCCTTTAGATTGTATTGCGCCACTAAAATAGGTTTGAAAAACTTCTTTTTTATAGCGATTCGGATTGGGATGTTGTTGCCATATAAGTTCATCTGAAGCAATTTTATAGAGTTGTTCAAAATGATTTTCTTGTAACGGAAGTAGTTTTACTAACTGATTGTTGAGATGTGATGGTTGTAAATTAAAGTTCATTATTGCTGCGATTGTGCTAGCCCAGAATGTAATGGAAAGCTTTGTGAAGGAAAATTATATTTTTTCTTGACCATAGATTGCGACCACAGGAAGCACATTTTTGGTCTTAGAAAAAAATAATTTTACACACAAACTTGCAATGGAATGCTGGATTGGCTTTTAAATAACTATTTAATAAAATTATAACGTAATTGTGTAACTTTTTGTAAAGTTAAATTTATAACTTTGAATTCAAATAAATAATTAATCTTTAAAAATATATATTATGGCTTTTGAATTACCAAAATTACCTTATGCTTACGATGCTTTGGAACCAAATATTGATGCTAGAACGATGGAAATTCATCATACAAAACATCATAACGCATATACAACTAACTTAAATGTTGCTGTTGAAGGTACAGATCTTGCTGGTTTAACTATTGAAAATATTTTAATAAATCTTGATAAAAAAAATGCTGCTGTTAGAAATAATGGTGGTGGTTTTTACAATCATAATTTGTTTTGGACAATAATGAGTGCTGATGGTGGTGGTTTACCAACTGGAGAATTGCTAGAGGCAATTGAAAGAGATTTTAAAAGTTTTGACGAATTTAAAGCAAAATTTGCTAAAGCTGGCGCAACTCAATTTGGAAGTGGTTGGGCTTGGCTTTGTGTTAAAAAAGGTGGCGAACTTGATGTGTGTGGAACTCCAAATCAAGACAATCCGTTAATGCCAGAAGTGGGTTGTGGTGGAACTCCAATTTTAGGTATGGATGTTTGGGAACATGCTTACTACTTGAATTATCAAAACAGAAGACCCGATTATATTGAAGCTTTTTTTAATGTAATTAATTGGACAGAAGTTTCTAGAAGATATGCTGTGAGTAAATAAATGATTTGAAATAAATTATAAAATCCGTTAAGTTTTAATACTTAACGGATTTTTATTTTGTGTGAATTTTAAAAAGACGTTCACCAAGGCGAACGTCTTTTTGCCCCAAATCTATCATAAATTTAACCTATCAAATTTATGAAGTCACAAATTTAATAATCCTAACCATAATTTACTAGTTGATGTGTAATTATATTGCTAATGTGGTCAAATGAGAGTAAAATAGTGTTAAACGAAGGATGAATGACACTTTATCAATGGTGTAAAAATAAAAAAGGTGAAATTACTTTCACCTTTTTTGCCCCAAATCTACCATAAACTTAACCTACTAATGCTATGGTGGAACAAATGTAGAATAACTTCTACGTAAATAATAATATAATTGTTGAATAACTAAAATAATCGACGAACTACATAAATTATTTGTTTTTTACAATTACTTAACATAATATACTGAAAATAACTGCAATTAAAGTTAAAAAAGGAATAGATTTATTTTTTAAGAAGAAAAAATAATTTTGATGCTGAAAAGTTTAAAATAATTTTCGAAGCTAATTATAGGTTTATTAATAAAATAAAAACTTAAAAGTAAGTAAATTAAAAAAGGTGAAATTGCTTTCACCTTTTTTGCCCCAAATCTACCATAAACTTAACCTACTAATGCTATGGTTTGCCAAATATAGTAGGTTAATTAGATGAGATGAAATATAATTGTTGATTAACTTGAATAATCGACGAAATGCACAAATTAACATTTAATTAGTATGCTCTGGCGTCTTTACCTTCGTAAAAATTCATAAAAGCTCGATTAACTACACGATTTCCTCCTGGTGTTGGATAATCGCCAGTAAAGTACCAATCGCCAAGATTTTTGGGACAAGCGATATGCAAGTTATCAACCGTTTGAAATATGATTTTTACCGTAGCTTTTACACTTGGAGTTGTTAGTAATTCTGATATTTTATCTGATATTTCCATATCGCTAAATGACGAATATATTTTAGTAACATAATTTACTGCTTCTGAATCTTTTACGTTTTCTTGAAGCTTGCAACTTTTATAAACTTCTTCTACAATATGATACAAATTTCGTTCTTTTAAAAGTGCAATTGCTGCTTGAAAAGCTACCAAACCTTCTAGTTTTGCCATATCAATTCCGTAGCAATCTGGATAACGAATTTGTGGCGCAGATGAAACAACAACTATACGTTTAGGATTTAAACGATCCATCATTTTGATAATACTCATTTTTAAAGTTGTACCACGAACAATACTATCATCAATAATTACTAAATTATCTGTTGGTTTTATTACACCATAAGTTACATCATAAACGTGTGCAACAAGTTCGTCTCTATTTTTATCATCGGTAATAAAAGTTCTTAGTTTGGCATCTTTTATTGCAATTTTTTCGGTTCTAATTTTTACTGATAATAATTCTTGAAGTGAGTCTTTGGTTAATTTATTTCTATTGTTAAGAATAAATTGATTCTTTCTTTCGTTTAAAAAATCTTGAGCCGCTTCTACCATTCCGTAAAAAGAAGTTTCTGCAGTATTTGGAATGTATGAGAAAACTGTGTTGTCTGTATCTTCTTCAATTGCTTCAAGAACAGCTGGTAGAATTAATTTTCCTAATAATTTACGTTCTTGATAAATTTCGGCATCGCTTCCGCGAGAAAAATAAATTCTTTCAAACGAACATGCTTTTTTTATTGTTGGAGTACTAATTTCTTCTTCGGTAACCTTTCCGTTTTTTTTAATTATTAATGCGTTTCCTGGTTGCAATTCTTGCACTTTATCAAAATCTACATTAAAAACGGTTTGAATAACTGGTCTTTCTGAAGCTACAACTACAATTTCGTCATCTTGATAAAAATATGCTGGACGAATTCCTGCAGGATCACGAAAAACAAATGCATCGCCGTGACCAAATAATCCTGCCATTGCATAACCGCCATCCCAACCACGAGAAGCGCGTTTTAAAATTTTGGTAATATCTAATTTTTCGGCAATTATTGGTGATGCTTCTCTTTTAGACAATCCGTTATTTTTACATTCTTGATACAATTCGGTTACTTCATCGTCTAGAAAATGTCCTATTTTTTCCATAACTGTAACTGTATCAGCCATTTCTTTAGGATGTTGACCCAGTTCAATTAAGCTATTAAAAAGCTCTGTAACATTAGTCATATTAAAATTTCCTGCAATAATTAGATTTCTATGCATCCAATTATTTTGACGTAAAAACGGATGTACACTTTCTATACTGTTTTTTCCAAAAGTTCCATAACGAACGTGACCAAGAAACAATTCGCCTATGTATGGAATATTTGCTTTTTGAAGTGCAACATTATCTGCATATTCTGGATGCGAAGTCATATCTTCGTTAATGCGATCGTTTATTTGCTTAAAAACATCTTGAATGGGTTGTGCATCGTTAGATCTAACTCTACTAATGTATCTTTCGCCAGGTTCAACATCCAATTTAATTGAAGCAAAACCTGCACCATCTTGACCACGATTGTGTTGCTTTTCCATTAAGAGATACATTTTTTGTATTCCATAGAAAGCTGAACCGTATTTTTCTTTATAGAACTCTAACGGTTTTAGCAATCTTAAAAAAGCTATTCCACATTCGTGTTTGATTGCGTCGCTCATTGTGTTGTTTTAATTAAATTATATTGTTAAACAGTCAATTATTTCTTAAACCATTAAGATATTAAGATTCATTAAGTAATAATTTTTCTTAACATCTTAATGGATTGAATTTTTTAAAATAAAAAAAGCCCCGAAAATTTCGAGGCATAAATTTATTCAATTTCTATATCAAATTGTGTTAACGCTTTAAATTGTTTTAATCTTTCTTGAACCTCTTCTTTTTTAAGGTTCAACATTCTTTCTGTTCCAAATTTTTCTACACAAAAAGAAGCTAGGTTTGAACCGTGAATTATAGCTTTTTTCATATTTTCAAATGAAACATTTTCGCTTTGGGTTATAAATCCTGCAAAACCTCCAGCAAAAGTATCTCCTGCGCCAGTTGGGTCAAAAACTTCTTCTAATGGTAATGCTGGTGCAAAAAACACTTCTTTATTATGAAATAATAATGCGCCATGTTCTCCTTTTTTTATTACCACATATTTTGGACCCATTGTATGAATTTTTGCTGCCGCTTTTACAAGAGAATATTCTCCAGATAACTGACGTGCTTCTTCATCATTAATTGTAATTACGTCTACACGTTTTATTACGTCTAATAATTCTGGCAAGGCGCAATCCATCCAAAAGTTCATTGTGTCTAGTACAATTAATTTAGGTTTGGTTTCCATTTGATCAAGAACACCACTTTGTACTATTGGATGCAAGTTTCCTAGCATTACAACATCGGCATTTTTAAAATTTTGAGGTACAACTGGATTAAAATCGGCAAGAACATTTAGCTCTGTTGCCAAAGTATCTCTTGTATTTAAATCGTTGTGGTATTTTCCGCTCCAAAAGAAGGTTTTTCCACCTTTTACAATTTCTAAACCAGAAATATCAATGTTTCTTGAGGTTAGCAAATCTAAATATTCTTGAGGAAAATCGTCTCCAACAACAGAAACTATTGCCGATTGTAAGTTAAAATGTGAAGCCGAAAGACCAATATATGTTCCTGCGCCACCAAGTATTTTATCTGTTTTTCCAAAAGGTGTTTCGATAGCATCAAATGCAACCGTTCCTACTATTAAAAGTTTGTTCATTATTTGTGTTTCAAATTAAAGGTGCAAAGATAGGTTTTTAGTTTAAAAGTTTAAAATGGAATTATAATCTTGAAATTAATTTAAAAAAATCATTCCTTGAAATAGTAATCACTAAAGGATTAGAAATGTAAGTTAACAATAATTTATCACCAGTAACCAAAATGCTTTTTGTTTCAATACAAATATCGTAAAGATAATTATCATCTTTATCTGGCGCTTCGTTATATTTTGTTTCTGAAAATTCTAGAATACAAATTTTTTGGATTTCTGAAATATAAAATGGGATAGTGTTTTTTAAGTATTTTTTGAATTTGGAACGCTTTAATACGTCTTCAAGTTCTAAAATCATTTCAGGACAAATAAAAATTTTGAGGTTATGATCTAATATAATTTTTGCAAGATCATAAAAAGAGTTTGAAATAATTGCACTTATCCAAATATTTGTGTCTAGTACATAACTACTTCTTTGCATTATAAGATTTTGCAATTTTAGTTCTAGATTTTCTAGTTTCTGCGACAATTTCATCCATTGTTGGAATAGTTGTTTTAATATTAGAATTTGAATCTACAAATTCTACAAAAGACAGTGTTTTAATATAGTCTAAAAACAATTTAGCTTGTTTGCTGTTTTCCTTTATTTTTACAGTAACCATATATTTATTAATTAGTAAATACAAATGTACAAAAATCGTGCTTAAAACAACTTCTCCTCTTCCTTTTCATAAAAAGCATCAATTTTATCTAATCCAATTTTTATCAGGATTTAAATATGTTGATAGTAAGGCAAAAATATGAATGCTTTTATTTTCTTCATCAATTTTAAAATGAATCATATATTTGAATGTTTTCATTGGAAGACAATGAATTTCATTATATCTGATTTGAAAATTTGGGTTTTTCTGCAAATATTTTAAAGTAATTCTGTATTCTGATAAGAATTTATTTCCAAATCCTTTTCTTCTTGAATTTAAAAAATCACGCGCTTCTTTTAAATCATACTTTACTTTTGGATCTGCAATTATTTTGTAATTTAGCATTAATTAACTGTCTAAATTATCAATCATTTCAAATGCATCTAGTGGTTTTTCATTAATTGCAATGCGTTTTAAAACTTCATCTTTATGCCATTGAGGAATTTCATTTGATACTTGAGAATGCTTATATTGTAAAAAATCAATATAGTTTTCGACCTCCTCTATCAAATTATCAGGCAATTTTTTTAATTTATCGCTTACATATTTTAATGTTGTATCTGTCATAATAAAAAGTATAAAATTCAAAGTAAAAGTATGTAATAAATAAAACTAAAACAACTTTTTCTCTTCCTTTTCATAAAAAGCATCAACAGATAAATTTGGTAAACCAGAAGCATAAACCGCCAATTCATCGCATCGTTCATTTTGTGGATGATTGTTGTGACCTTTTATCCATTTAAAATCTACTTGATGTTTTCGATAAATCTTTAAGAAACGTTTCCATAAATCTGAATTTTTTCTGCCTGGGAATGCTTTTTTTTCCCAACCTAAAACCCATTTTTTCTCTACAGAATCTACAACATATTTAGAATCGGAGATTACCAAGACTTTCATATCAAGATTTTTTAGCTTTTCTAAACCAACGATAACTGCCAATAGTTCCATTCTATTGTTAGTTGTTAATCTAAAACCTTCGTAAAATTCTTTTTTGTGTGGTGTGCCAACAAGTTCCATAACAACGCCATAACCACCATTTCCAGGATTTCCTTTGGCTGCGCCATCTGTGTATATGTGAACTTGATGTTGATTCAAAATAATTAATTTGTTAGAACAATACTTTTAATTAATTCTTCAAAAAACAATTTATTATCTTCTTTATTAAACTCTTCAATAAAATTTAAAGAAATATAATATCCGTTTTTAGGAATATAACAACTGTTACTAACAATTTCATATTCTTTGCCTCCATTATTGAGTGTAAATTGAACCGAAAATTTTATTACATCTAAATTAGATATTTTAATAATTACAGGACTATCAATAAATTTAAAATTTGATAATGATTTTTTTGCACTTTCAGTAGAGTTTGAAACAAATTTTAAAAAATCTTTGCTATTATTTGTTTCATTTTTATTTGTTCTAATTTTTATTGTTGGAATTATTCCACTAACTTTTTTTGAATCGTACTTAGTAAAACTTGCTAGATTTACTGATGAATTATAAGACTTTAAGAGTTCATCCAATTGTTCCTGAGTAAAATCGTAACTGTTTAAATTTTTTAAAATTTCGTCATTTTCAACTGCAATCCAATCTTTAGGAACATCAATTGAAAAGCCAAGTTTTTTTGCTTCAAATCGTTTTTGACTATAACCATTAAAAAGAGATATAAAAATAAAAAGTACAATTAACTTTGTTTTCATAGTTTTAAAATTAAATTTTCAATCACCTCAGAAAAATACAAATGTTCCAATTCTAGAACTTTATCCGCAATTTCTTCAGCAGTTTTACAATTTTCAATATTTATTACTTTTTGAAAAATAAATTCACCTTCGTCATAATTTTCATTTACATAATGAATTGTAATTCCGGTTTCGATTTCGTTATTTTCTAAAACTGCTTTGTGAACATTAATTCCATACATTCCTTTTCCACCATATTTTGGCAATAATGCTGGATGAATATTAATTATTTTATTTGGAAATTTTTCTATAATTGATTTGGGAAATTTAAGTAAAAATCCGGCAAGGACTATTAAATTAGGTTGTAAATTAAGTAAATAATCTACTAATTCTTGTTGTTCTAATTGTTGTTTGGAAATTATTTTTGAAGAAATTGAATATTTTTTTGCAATATCTAACACTTTGGCATTAGGATTGTTAGTGATGATTCCGATTACGTTCACATTACTTTTTTTATCAAAGTGTTTTATGATTTTTTCGGCATTAGAACCCGATCCAGAAGCGAAAAGCACTATCTTTTGCATTTATCCTGTAATTTATTTACGCAAAAAAAAGAATAATAAATGATAATAAATAATATAAAAGGAGTCAATGTTAAAATATTTTTTTAAATTCGTGGTCATATTTATTAACTAATAGGTGGTTTTAAAATAAAGTTTTTTATTTTTGCCAACAATTAAAATTTAAAATTAAAGATTATGTCAGACATTGCATCAAGAGTTAAAGCGATTATCGTAGACAAATTAGGCGTTGACGAAAACGAAGTTGTATTAGAAGCAAGCTTCACAAATGATTTAGGAGCAGATTCATTAGACACTGTTGAGCTAATTATGGAGTTCGAAAAAGAATTTGATATTCAAATTCCAGACGATCAAGCAGAAAACATTGCTACTGTTGGTCAAGCTATTTCTTACATCGAGGAAGCTAAAAAATAATAAATCTATAAACCCACAAACATTTATTGTATGTGGGTTTTTATTATTTTTTTAGCATTTGTAAAAAAAATGAATTATTTTTGATTGAATTTTCAATCACATTATATTGAAAATACCCTTGTCTCTTTAATGAATATCACATAAAGGATACACGGGTATTATTATTTTAAAAGAATTTTAAAAAAAAATATATGCATTTAAAACGCGTAGTTGTAACTGGTCTTGGAGCAATAACTCCTATTGGTAATTCTATAAAAGAATATTGGGACAGTTTAATAAACGGTAAAAGTGGTGCAGCTCCAATTACTTATTACGATACAACAAAACACAAAACTAAGTTTGCTTGCGAAATAAAAAACTTCAATATTGAAGCATATATGGATCGCAAAGAATCTAGAAGATTGGATAAGTTTGCTCAATATGCAGTCGCTGCAAGTGATGAAGCAATAAAAGATGCTGGAATAACTTTAGAAAATTCTGACAAACATAGAATTGGTGTAATTTGGGGTGCAGGAATTGGCGGATTAGAAACTTTTCAAGACGAAGTTATTTATTACGCACAAGGTGATGGAACACCAAAATTTAATCCATTTTTTATTCCTAAAATGATTGCCGATATTGCTCCAGCTCATATTTCTATGAGAAATGGATATATGGGACCAAATTACACAACCGTTTCAGCTTGTGCATCGTCTGCCAATGCTATGATTGACGCTTTTAATTATATTAGACTAGGAATGTGTGATGTAATTATAACTGGCGGAAGTGAAGCTGCTGTTACCATTGCTGGAATGGGAGGTTTTAATTCTATGCACGCATTATCAACAAGAAATGAAAGTCCAGAAACTGCTTCAAGACCATTTGATGCAACTCGTGACGGATTTGTACTTGGCGAAGGTTCTGGTGCTTTAGTTTTGGAAGAATACGAACACGCAAAAGCTCGTGGTGCGACTATATATTGTGAAATTGGTGGTGGCGGAATGTCGTCTGATGCTTATCATTTAACTGCGCCACATCCAGAAGGAATTGGTGTAATTGCAGTTATGGAAAATACGTTGCGCGATGCAGGAATGAAACCAGAACAAGTAGATCATATCAACACTCACGGAACTTCAACTCCACTTGGCGATGTTGCAGAATTAAAAGCAATTAGTCACGTTTTTGGCAGTCACGCTAAAAATATAAATATTAATTCTACCAAATCTATGACTGGTCATTTACTTGGTGCTGCTGGTGCAATTGAAGCAATAGCATCAATACTGGCTATGAAATATGGAGTTGTTCCACCTACAATAAATCATACAGTTGTAGATGAAAACATAGATCCTTCACTTAACCTTACATTAAATGTTCCTCAAAAAAGAGAAATAAATGTTGCCATGAGTAATACTTTTGGCTTTGGCGGACACAATGCTTGCGTATTATTTAAAAAATTTGAAGCATAAAAAAGTATGCGAATTATAAAAAGAATTTTTTCTAGAAAATCCCAGACTGAAGAAGTTGGGATTTTTTTTGAAACTATTAAAAAAATTGTTGGCTTTACTCCTGCCAATATTAAAATCTACGAAAAAGCATTTACGCATCGATCAACTAATAAACTTGACGATGAAGGATTTCCTATGAATTATGAACGATTAGAATTTCTTGGCGATTCTATTTTGAGTTCATCAATTGCTGCTTTTTTATATAATGAAGTTCCTACAGGTGATGAAGGTTATTTAACCAAAATGCGTTCTAAAATAGTAAGTAGAGAACATTTAAACGAGCTTGGAAAAGATTTAGATTTAATAAAATTTGTTGAAAGTAAAGTACAAGTACAACACTTTGGCGAAAACATTCACGGCAATATTTTTGAAGCATTAGTTGGCGCAATTTTTCTTGATAAAGGTTATACAGCTTGCGATAAATTTATTCATAAAAGAGTAATTTCTCCTTATGTAGATATTGCAAAACTAGAAGGAAAAGTTATCAGCTATAAAAGTTTGGTTATAGAATGGTGTCAAAAAGAGAAAAAACAATTCTTTTTTGATGTTTTTGACGATAATGGAAACGATGGTCAACGCTATTTTGGAGTAAAATTAAGCATTGACGAAAAAGTAATTGCAAAGTCTAGAGCAACATCCAAAAAGAAGGCAGAAGAAATTGCAGCAAAACGTGCTTATTTTGCATTTCAAGAAAAAATTAACAGTAAATAATTCAAATTCTTAAATACTACATCGTTTTCGTTTACAAATTAACGTTAATCTTACTTTTCTTTGGTGTTTTGTTTCTGATAAATCTTATATTTACATCTTATTTTAACATAAAATGGCTTCTACAATTAAAACTTTTTTGGAAGAAATTAACGAAGTTGACTATCATTTAATTGCAATTCATACCACATTAGAAGATTATAGATTGGCTTATTTTATCAATCAGCAACTTCCTGTAAATTTGAAAAAATGCACTAAAGATTTGCACGTTAAAGTAAAACAAGGAGAAACACATTTTGCTAGATTTCATTATGAAGATGAAGATAATTTAATATTTTGGGATTTAATAGAAAATAAAAATGTTGTTGAAAGCAAAAAAAATGAGTTAGTAAGAGATTTATTTTCCAATTCTAAAGCATCATTTTCATTAGCAACTTATTTATTACCAGAATATAAAAAAGTGAATTTTTTTCTGAAAATAGAAAGCGAAAAAAAAGCATTAGAAATTTCAGAATTTGTTTCTAAAATCAATACAATTGACAAAATAGCAATGGTGTATTCCGTTGATAAAAACGATATAAAATCTAAAGATAATTTAATTTTTTAAGACCAATGCCAACAAATAAAAAGACGAAAATTGTAGCAACTCTTGGACCAGCATGTAGTTCTAGAGAAGTGATAAAAGATATGATTGATGCAGGAGTAAATGTATTTAGAATAAATTTTTCACATGCAGATTATGATGATGTTTCTGAAAGAATTGACATTATTAGAGGATTAAACAAAGAGTTTGGTTACACAACCGCAATTCTTGCCGATTTACAAGGTCCAAAACTTAGAGTTGGTGTAATGAAAGAAGACGTAGTTGTTAATCCTGGCGATATTATAACATTTCAAACTGCCGAAGATGTTCCTGGAACTGCAAGCAGAGTTTATATGAACTACAAGGAATTTCCTAGAGATGTAAATCCAGGTGAAAAAATCTTATTAGACGACGGAAAATTAATGTTTGAAGCCATAGAAACTAACAGAACTACAGAAGTTGTTTGTAAAGTAATTCAAGGTGGACCATTAAAATCTAAAAAAGGAGTGAATTTGCCAAACACTAAGGTTTCGCTTCCTGCTTTGACTAAAAAAGACATTAAAGATGCCATTTATGCCATTGGGAAAGATGTAGATTGGATTGCGTTATCCTTTGTTAGAACTCCAGAAGATTTAATGGAATTGCAAGATTTAATTGCAAAACATTCTGATCATAAAATTCCGATAGTTGCCAAAATTGAAAAACCAGAAGCAGTAGAAAATATAGATAAAATTGTAGCTTATTGCGATGGATTAATGGTTGCTCGTGGCGATTTAGGAGTTGAAATTCCGGCGCACGAAGTTCCTTTAATTCAGAAAAAATTAATTCTTAGAGCTAAAACAGCAAGAATTCCAGTAATTGTGGCAACACAAATGATGGAAACTATGATTACAAGTTTAACACCAACTCGTGCCGAAGTAAATGATGTTGCCAACTCTGTTATGGATGGTGCAGATGCAGTGATGTTAAGTGGAGAAACTTCTGTTGGAAATTATCCAGTTCAAGTTATAGAAAAAATGACACAAATTATTGAAGCTGTAGAAGACTCTTCTTTAATAAATGTTCCTCAAAATCCGCCAACTGTCAGAACCAAACGATTTATTACAAAATCTATTTGTTATCACGCAGCTACAATGGCTAATGATATTAAAGCTAAAGCAATTTCTACTTTAACTAATAGTGGTTATACTGCTTTTCAAATTTCGGCTTGGCGTCCATCAGCTCATATTTTAGTGTATACCTCTAACAGAAGAATACTTACACAACTGAATTTGCTTTGGGGTGTAAATGCTTTTTTCTATGATAAATTTGTTAGCACAGACGATACTGTAGAAGATATTAATCAAATTGCAAAAGACAATGGTTTTGTTAAAAAAGGCGATATGTTAATAAACTTAGCTGCAATGCCAGTTGCCAATAAAGGAATGGTAAATACACTTAGAATTTCTGAAATAGAATAAGGAAGTCGTTTAAGTTAAAAAAAAATAAAAAACAAAGCATTGTTTAATTATTCTAATTAATTTTACAGTGCTTTTTATTTTTAACAAAATAAAAACTATATTTGATAATCAAAAAAAACAAATTTATGGAATCAAAAAATCCCTTTTTTAGAACAAAATCGTTCACAAATACTTCATCTGTAGGCACAAGTTCTTATGAAACTCGCGCAATTGATTATACCGATACAATGACAGTTTCTGGTACAATTAATAAAAGTTTTATTTTATTATTGCTTTTAGTTGCATCAGCAAGTTTAATTTGGAATATGTCAACTAATCCAAATAATTTAATGGTATTTGCCATTGGCGGAGCAATTGTTGGATTTATTTTAGTATTAGTTTCTACTTTTAAACCGCACCTTTCTACTTATTTAGCGCCAGCTTATGCTGTTTTTGAGGGATTATTTATTGGAGGAATTTCTGCAATTTTTGAAATGCAATATCCTGGAATTGTTATTAATGCGATTGCGGCAACATTTGTAACTTTCTTAGTATGTTTAGGTCTTTACAAATATAAAATTGTAAAAGTTACTGAAAAATTCAAATCTATTGTAATTGCTGCTACAGTTGCAATTGCAGTTTATTATTTAGGTTCATGGATTTTTTCTATGATATTTTCAAGCTTTCAACCAGTACATTATGGGAATTCTAATGTAAGTATTGGTATTAGTGTTTTTGTTATCATTATTGCATCTTTAAATTTATTTTTAGATTTTGATCAAATAGATAAAGGTGCAGAACAAAAAATGCCGAAATATATGGAATGGTATGGTGCAATGGGTTTAATGATAACTTTAGTTTGGTTATACATTGAATTTTTAAGATTATTAAGCAAATTGGGAAGAGACTAAATTCTTAATTTTTATTATACTAAAAGCGTCAATCTTTCGATTGACGCTTTTTTTGTGTATTATTCAAAGTTTAATAAGTCTTGAATTTTAATATCTAACGCTTTTGCAATTTTATAAATTGTAATAATTGAAGTATTTATTTCTGCTCTTTCAATTCTGCCTATTTGATTTATTGGAATATTACAGTCATTTGCAACAATTTCTTGAGATAGATTTTTACTAATCCTAATCTCTCTTAGTCTTTTACCAAAATTAATTATAAATAATTTCTCATCAATTTCCATGATGGAAAGTTGAAACAAAGTATAAAAAATTATAAACACATATTTGTGTTATGTTTGTTTAATTTATATATTTGAAAGAAATTGACTATTTTTATTTTCAATTCCAACCTTTTAATTAAATAAGTACTCTATACTATTAACCACTAAACCAATTAGCTTATGAAACACTTTATTAAAATGGCATTCTATTTGTTATCAATTATTAGTATATTTGG